>CACNLV010000002.1 GCA_902621345.1 uncultured Pelagibacteraceae bacterium
ATAGTTGAAGAAAAATTTATTTATAAAAAAATTTTAAAAAAAAAAATAATTTATATAACAGATGTAATAGGTAATTTCTTAAAAGGAAAATTAAAACATTTATCAAAATACAAAAAAAATTTTTTATATACAAAGCATGTGGCTGGTCTAACTAGAGAGTCAATTCAAAAAACTGATAATTTTATTTTAAAAAAATTTTTAAATGATATAAATTTATAAATGTCAAAGATAATATTCATTGCAGAGTTATGTCAAAATCACAACGGTTCTTTCGATAATTTAAAAGAAATGGTAATTAAATGTGCAAGAAATGGAGCTGATATAATAAAATTGCAATATATTTTTGCAGATGCTTTATCTTTTAGACCTAAATTTGAGAAGGGTATAAAAAATAAAAAAAAAATTTTAACAATAAAAAGACCATTTAAAAAGGAAAAAAATAGACTTAAAAAATTAGAAATTAAAAATACAGAATTAAAAAAATTCATAAATTTATGTAAAAAACTCAAAGTTAAACCTGCTATAACTTGTTTCAGAAGGTCGGACATTTTAAAAATTAAAAAAATTGGTTTTGATACTGTTAAGGTAGCAAGTTATGATTGTGCATCTTTTCAATTAATAAGAGAGTTAAAGAACAGGTTTAAAAAGATAATAGTATCTACTGGCGCAACGTATGATGATGAAATAAAAAAAACTTCTTCTATATTAAAAGGAAAAAATTTTAGTTTATTGCACTGTGTTACAATCTACCCAACTCCAATTAATTTTTTAAATCTTAACAGAATTAATTATCTTAAAACCTTCACAAAAAATGTTGGTTTTTCAGATCATTCTATTGGGTTTGGGAAAAATAGAAACTTACCATCTTTACTAGCAATATTTAATGGTGCAAAATACATTGAACGTCATATAACAATATTAGACAAAAATGATACTAAAGACGGAAAAGTTTCAATTCGACCTGAGGATATTATTGAACTAAAAAAATTTTCTTCACTTAATAAAAAAAGACAAAAGCAATATTTGCAAAAAAACTACAAATTTAATCATAAAAAAATCTTAGGTAAAAAATTTAGAAAATTGACCCATTTAGAATTATTAAATAGAGATTATTACAGAGGAAGATTCATTTCATATAAGAATAACCGGGAAATTAATAATTGGGATGAAATTTCTTTATACTAAATATGAAAAAGTACTTTAAAATAAATAAAAATTTAAGTGTTGAAAAATTTACTTATTTATTTGAAATCGAAAAACAGAAAAATAAAAAGATAAAACTTGCAATAAAATTTGACAAAAAAAATAAAATTGTTGGTGTTATTTCTCTTGGAGATATCAGAAGATTAATATTTAAAAGAAAGAATAAAGATAATATTTTTGATCACTTAAACAAGAAACCCTATATTTTAAATTTAACGATTAATCATAAAGAAATTCATAGCTATGAAAGCTCCCTAAAAAAAATAATAAATGAAAAAATTGAAAATGTTTTGATAATTAAAAATAATAAACTTATTAATATTTTAAGTTATGACGAAATTCAGAATGATTTAGATTACTCGACTATATGTGTTGTTGGATTAGGCCATATTGGTTTGCCTTTAGCATTGCATATCCTAAAAAAAAAAGAATTTTTAATTGGTTATGACAAAAATGATGCACATATCAAAAGTATAAGTAACAATAATGTAAATTTTTATGAAAAAGGATTAAATACTCTTTTAAATTATAATTTAAATCAAAAAAAAATTTACTTATCAAGTAAATTAAAAAAAATTAATTCAAATATTTATATTGTATGCCTCGGATCAGAGTTTGAAAATAACAAAGTCAATAATCAAAATATAAATAATATTTTAATTTCGATAGGAAAAAAAATTTACAAAAATAATTTAATCTTACTACGAGGAACAACACAAGTTGGTTACACATATAAAATAGCAAAAAAAATATTGGAAAAATATTCTAATTTAAAGTGTGGAAAAGATTTTTTTCTAGGCCACATACCTGAGAGAATTGTTGAGGGAAATGCTTTAATTGAATTAGAAAAACTTCCACAAATTATCTCTGGAGTTACTCCAGAATGTCTGAGTCATGTAATGAATTTCACCAAAAGATTTTTTTCAAAAGTTGTAGAAACAGATACTACTGAAGAATCAGAAATTATTAAATTAACTAGTAACGCTTATAGAGATTTAAACTTTGCTTTTGCAAATGAGATTAGTCGTATTGCTAATTCTTATAATTTAAGTGGTTTTAATCTTATTAGAAAAGCCAATTTAGGTTACCCAAGAAATAATATAGATAAACCAAGCCTAGGTGTTGGAGGATATTGTTTACCAAAAGATGTTTTTTTATTTAAAAATTCTTTGGATAAAAATAAAGGATATAATTTATCAATTTCAAGAGAAATAAATCAAAAAACTGTAAAAAGGATATCTACTAAAATTATAAATATTTTTAAAAAAAATTTAAGTATTAAAGATAAAATTTTAATTATGGGAGCAACATTTAAAGGCTTACCAGAAAATATAGACATGAGAAATTCACCTTCATTAGAACTTTCAAATATCCTAAAAAGAAATAAGATTAATTACAAATTGTTTGATGTGATGAGTAATCAAATTTTAAAAAAGAATAATTCTAAAAATTTAAAATTTGTTAAGGAGAATGAAATCAAAAAATTTAAATTTCTAGTTATTGCCAACAATAATCCGAAGTATGGAGATATCTTTTTAAATCAGTTTTCAGATAAGAAAAAAAATAAATTTAATAGAATTATTTTTGATTGTTGGGATATGTTAGATAAAAGTGTTTGTGAGTCTGCTGGTTTTAAGTACTTCAATATATGAAAAAAATTATAGGTATTATACCTTGTGATAATGGCCTAGGTCATATCACTCGATCAATCGAATTAGCAAGTTATTTATCAAAGCAATATAAAATTGTTTTTTTTATTAATAAAAAAAAAATAAAAAAAGTTCATATTCCTACGTATATCAAAAAGGTTTTTATAAATAAGATATTCATCTTTAAAAAAAATAAGTATAATTATAATTGGATTAATAAAGTCAAAAAAAATATATATTCTCAAAAAATTGATTTCTTGATTTCTGATAATCTACCAGAAATTATATATTTAAATTTAAAGTGTCTGATTATTGCAAACTTCTTTTGGCATGAACAACTCAAGATGAAAAAATTTCCTTTGAAAAAATTAAATAATACGATTCAAAAGAAAAAAATTAAAATTTTTCGTAATATAATTTTTAAAAATAAAGAAAAATTTGAATATTTTGGTTTTTTAGGAAAATTAAAAAAATCAATTAAAAAAGAAGACTCAATTTTAATCTCATTTGGTTCTGATGATAAATTCAATAACATTATCAATAAAGATCTAAAAAAAATTATCTATGACAAAAATAGAAAACATAAGATTTTATTAGATCCTATATACTTCAGAAAAAAATTTATAAATCTTAATGTAGAAAAGGCAAATTTTTCCAAAAAAATGTATGAAAAAACTAAATATGCAATAATTAAACCTGGATTTGGATCCATACAAAAATGTCTAGAGAATGGAACTAAACTTTTTTGTTATACCAAATATTGTAATGTGGAATTTAATAGAAATGCCAACGCAATAAAAAAAGCTAAATTAGGTATTAAAATTGATAATATTTATAAATGTTATACTTTAATTAAAAATAATTATATAATGTTTCCTAACTTGACTAATAAAAAAATTTGGGGAGGTGAAATTAAAATTTTAAGTCAAATAAAAAAAGAATTAAAAACAACCCGCAAATGAAAAAAATTAAAATATTTATTATGTTTTTTTTAAAAAGATTTGTGTCTTTATTTCCAAAAAAAATTGAAAATGATGAAATTAAAAAAATTATAAAATCTTTAGAAAATAATAGTTTTTATTGTTACAAAAATTTCTTTACGTCTGATCAAATAGAAAAAATCAGAAAAGGCCTAATTCTTGCTGAAGAAAAATCAATTAATGATGGAGATATTGTTAAAAAAGATTTAACAAATAAAAAAAAAAGAATTAGTAACATAGCTGAAATGAATTTAGAAAGTTTAAATTTATACACTAAAAATAATTTTATTCTTGAAGTTTCAAAGTATTTTCATGGCATAGAAGTAAAATCAGTAACAAAATCGACTTATGAAGTTAAAGAACAAGGAAACAATCCGGAAAATTCTCCATTGAAAGATAGAAAAGATGATACAATTTTTTTTCACTTCGACAGACCCTATAAAGTTTTAAAAACTTTCCTTATCCTCGAAGATATCTCTGATAAAGATGGACCTTTTCAAGTAGTTCAGGGCAGTCATAAAATAAGATATAAATCCCCCTTAAAAAAAATTGTGAGATATTTAAGTAAAATATTTTTCTTCAGACATCACTATTTACTATCTAAAGAGGATGAAAAATATTTTATTAATAAAGAAGATATTGTTTACTGCAAAGGAAATAAGGGCGACCTTTATTTCGTAAACACAGAGGCATGGCATTGCGGCAGACCTTTGAGTGCTTCTGGAAAAAGAGAAGTTTTATGGAATTACATATATTCAGATAGTTTAACTCCGTGGATCAAAAATATTGTTACTGGTAAATTTTTAAAAATTTAAAGTTTAATTACTTTGATGTTAAAAAAGAAACTACTAAATCTTGCAAAACTGATTTTTCCTATCCATAGATCAATTACAGGTGAGGGAAATAGAAATACTTTAAAATTATTACAAAATATAAATAAAGAAATTAGAATTAAAAAAATTAAGACAGGACAAAAAGTTTTTGATTGGACCATTCCTAAAGAATGGAAAATTAATTCTGCATATATAATAGACCCTTTGGGGAAAAAAATTTGTGATATAAAAAATAATAATTTACACATTGTCTCTTATAGCAAACCCGTAAATAAAACTTTAAATTTCAAAACACTTAATAGAAAACTTCATTCTATTCCATCAATACCTAATGCGATTCCTTATGTGACATCTTACTACAAAGAAGATTGGGGTTTCTGTATAACAGAAAATGACAGAAAAAATTTAATTAAGAGGGGAAAATATAAAGTATTTATAGATTCAAAAATTTTTAATGGTGTACTTAATTATGGTGAGGCGTTTATTAAAGGAAAATCAAAAAAAGAAGTTTTAATTTCCTCCTATATTTGTCATCCATCTATGGCCAATAATGAAATATCTGGACCAGTAGTGAGTTCTTATATTTTAAAATATTTAAAAAAAAAAAAGAATAAGTTTTCTTATAGATTCATTTTTATACCTGAAACAATTGGTTCAATCTCATATCTTTCTAAAAATTTTAAAAACTTAAAAAAAAATGTTATAGCAGCTTATAATTTAAGCTGTATAGGGGATGAGAGAAATTATAGCTATCTTCCATCTAAATCAAATATTTCTGTAGCAGATATTATTTCAACAAAAGTTTTGAAAAAGAAGTTCCCTAAATATAAAAGCTATAATTGGTACGATAGGGGTAGTGATGAAAGACAGTTTTGTTCACCAGGTATTGACTTACCTATGGTGACATTAATGAGAACTAAATTCGGAGAATATAAAGAATATCATACATCATTAGACAAAATTGGAAATGTAGTTACCTCAAATGGATTATTGGGTGGCTATAAACTAGTCAAAAATATTATTGATGAACTAGAGTCAAAAAAATATCCAATTGATATTACAATTAAACCTTTAGCACTAAATAAGTGTGAGCCCTTTATGACAAAAAGAAAATTATATCCAACAACTTCAAAAGCTAATAACTCTAATTACTTGAAAAAGTATATGGATATTCTCACTTACTCTGATGGTAAACATAGTCTGCTATATATTTCGGAACACTGCAAGATTTCTATTAAACAAACTATTTCAATAGCTAAAAAGCTTGCAAAAACAAAACTGATAAAACTTAATTAAATCTTATGATATCTTTTTTTAAAAAATTTTTGTTTTTAAAATTTTATCCTCTACTTTTTTGATTATAATTCTATATTATTAGTAATTTTTTATTAGAATTAATATATAAAAAAATTACTTATTAAATTCATATTATATCTAAAATTAAAAAAGAGATAATATCCTACCTATTATAACAGGATTTATATCTATTATTAAGATTGTTAAAAAAAAATTAAATTGATATTTATTTGGTGTTAATTTAATTGAATTTATAAAGGAAGAATATAGAAAATAGAGTAGAAAAATTAATTTTTTTTATGCAAAAAATTCATAAGGACTCTTTTGACGGTTATCTGAGATTTAAAGAAACAAAAAAATTTTATAAATTATCTGGAAGAGAGAAACATTTAAAAAATGTTAAAAAAAACAAGAAAATATTCAAAAAACTTATTCTAAATAAAAAAAATCAAGAGTTTAGAAATTGTCAAATTTGCAAATCTAAAGTGAACGAAGTTCTATTCATAAAAGATGGTTATAAACATGTAAGATGTAAGAAATGTAAATTTGTATTTGTAAACCCAATATTAAAAACTGAGGTTCAAGAAAAAGCTTTAAGAAAAGAAAGTTCTTATACTCGTGTAATGAAAAACAAAATAAATGTGATGTTAGATAATAATAGATTTAAATACGGTCTACAAAATTTAAACATAAAAAAAAAGGACAAAAAAATATTAGATTATGGAACTGGCTACGGTCTATTTTTAGATAATGCAAAAAAATTTAAATGGAAATGTTATGCTAATGAAATTAACACTGATTGTATAAAAGTTTTAAGAAAAAAAAGAATTATAATTGATAAAGAATTTCAAAGAAATTTTTATGATGCAATCACATTATGGCTTGTATTTGAACATGTTCCTTATCCAAATAGTCTGCTTAAAAAAATTTATAAATCCCTGAAAAAAGGGGGAAAGCTTTTAGTTAATGTCCCAAATATAAATAGTTTAAGTGCATTAATCTTAAAAGAAAAATGCACAATGTTTTCTGGACACCAGCATGTTAATCATTTTTCAAAAAACTCTTTAGAAAAAATATTAAAGAAAAATAATTTTAAAATTGAAAAAACTGAAACAATAATTTCTGATGCTGGCACAACCATAAATTATTTGAATTATAATGATCCCTATTTAGGAAAAAGTAAGGATGATTTTGAGTTCACCAAACCTAGTTTCATTCATAAAAATTATCTTGGATATACATTACTAACAATAGCAAAAAAATAATAAAATGTGTGGTATAGCCGGAACTATAAATAAAAACGAAAAACATGATGATTTTAATTTCAATAAAATTAAAAGAATGATGTTTAGCCGAGGACCCGATCAACAAGGAAAATTTTTAAAAAAAACTAAAAATTTATATATTCAATTATATTCAAGCAGATTAAAAATTATTGATATTAAAAATAAAGAGTCTGATCAACCATTTATTTTTGAAAATATAAAATTAATTTTTAATGGAGAGATTTATAATTATTTAGAAATTAGAAAAGAATTAGCGTCTTTGGGTCACAAATTTAAAACGAATTCAGATACTGAAGTTTTAGCTCAATCATATTTTCGATGGGGTATAGATTGTATTAAGAAGTTTGATGGGATGTGGTCATTTTGTATATATGATGAAAAAGAGAATAAAATAATTTTATCTAGAGATTTTTTTGGAGAAAAACCATTATTTTATTATTTTAATGAAAAAAATTTGATTTTTGGTTCAGAGATCAATTATTTAAAATTTTTTAAACCTAGTCTTTATCAAATAAATTATAAAAAAGTAAATGATTTCCTTGTTAATGGCTACAAATCTATATTTTCAAATAACGAAACTTATTTTAAGAACATTTATTTTCTTAAACCTGGAGAAATATTAGAACTCGATTTAAAAAACTTTAAAAAGAAAAATATTAAGATCGATATATTTAAGAAAGAAAATGTGCCGAGTAATGAAATTGAACTAAATGAAATGATAAGAGAAAGATTTCTCAACAGTTATAAAAAAAGATTAAGATCAGATGTTCCTGTAAATTTTTGTTTGAGTGGAGGAATTGATTCATCTTCATTAGTTTCAATTGCAAAAAAAAAATTTGACATTGATCCTGAATGTTATTCCATAATAAATAATGATGAGAGATATAATGAGTATGAAAATATTAAATACCTTGAAGAAGAATTAAAATTAAAAGTAAATTATATAGATATTCCCAAATTATCCTTTGAAAAATTTTTAGAAAAATGTAATGAAATGATCAATCACAGGAAGGCACCTATAGCTACAATATCTTACTATATTCACTCTTTTATAAGTCAAAAATGCAAAAATAATAATGGGAAAGTGATTTTATCCGGTACTGGTGCAGATGAACTTTTTACTGGATATTATGATCATCACCTTTTTTTTCTAAACGAAATAAAAGACAAAAATATTTTTAATGATGAACTTCAAACATGGAAAAAATTCACTGAGAAAACAATAAGAAATAAGAAATTAAAATTAGAAAATTTTCTTAATAATCCTTTTTTTAGAGATCATATCTACAGTAATGATGATAATAAATTTAAAATAAGTGATTATAGTTTGTTCTCAGAAAAAAATTATGATGATAACAATTTGAAAAATAGAATGAAAAATGAAATTTTTCATGAAACTGTTCCTGTAATTTTATATGAAGATGATATGAATTCAATGAGACATTCAATTGAAAATCGTTCTCCTTTTCTATCTAAAGATTTATATAATTTGTTATTTTCAATAAATAGTAGCAAATTTATTAAATATGGTTATCCAAAATATATTCTAAGAGATATAGTTAAAGGTTATTTACCAGACAAGATAAGATTAAATAGAAAAAAAATTGGCTTTAACGCCTCTATTTCAGATATTACTCAAATCAATTATGATATTATGATTAATTTCATAAACTCTAATAAATATTTAAAAGAAATCGTCAATGAAAAAAATTTTGATTTCTTAAAAAATTTCAAAACAATTTCTAATGAACAAAGTAAATATATTTTTAATATTATTAATGTTGGTATGTTTATAAATTAATAAAAAATTATTTTTCAATCAAAAATCTAATTTCGCCTTCTCCCCAAATCGATCCGGAATTTTTATATTTTTTTAATGAAAAATCTAAATCAAATTTATTTTTTCCAATAATTTTTTTAATTTTTTTTACATTTAGTTTTTTTAAAATTTTTACTATTTCTTCATGGCTCAGATGTTTTTCAATTGGAACATACCAATTGTCCATAAATATAAATCTATTGTCAGGTAATTCCATCATTTTTAAAAAATTAGAGGACAATTCATATGGAATTTTTTTCATTAATTCATTCATTAATCTTCTTGAGTACCAAAAAATTCCACCCGTTGAATAGAGGTACAACCAAATATTGCCCCCTTTTTTGCAAACTCTAACAAGTTCGGAAATTCCTTTTTTTACATTAGATGTATGATGAATAACACCATTAGAAAAAACGGTATCAAATGTATTTTTTTTAAATGGTAGGTTTAAAACATCACCCTTTTTAAAACTTAAATTATTTATCTTTCCATAATTTTTTTTAGCTACTTTCAAACCTATGTCACCATAATCTAATCCTATAACTGATTGTGCACCACTTTTATAAATTGCATATGAGTATCTTCCTCCACCACATCCTGCATCTAAAACTTTTTTATTTTTAAAAATTTTTTTTTGTACTCTGTTTTTAAGTAATCTCAAAGCCTCATGATTGTTTATTCTTTTAAATCTTTTCCACAGAGGCCCATAAACATTTCCTGTTTTATTTTTTAAATCATTAGAAACTTTATCTGTTAATTTAAAATAAAATTTTTTATCATCTTTTCGATTGTAAGAACCCAATAATAAAGATAACTTTGAAAAATCAGTTAATTCTTTCAACTTTGTATCTATCCGTAATTTAGGATTTTTTATTTTAAAATCAATATATGGATCAACACCATAAAGAATTCTTGTATATTCATGTAATATCAACACAACTAGATATGGGTGTTTTACTGCCAATTGATTTAGCAAGCTAAAAAGAAAATCAATTTGTTTTCTTTTTTTGTTATCTAAAAATCTATATCCTTTTTTTTTATTTGACATTATTTATTTTTACAACTGATCCTTTTTTCAAATTCATTTTTAGTTTTCTACCTATAAGGTTTATTTTGTCAATTGGATTGCTGCCTTTAAAAGGTCTAAGACAAACTAAATCATCATGTCTGATTATATAATTTTTTTTTAAATCCTTATTTGCATAAATAGATCTTCTTGCAGACTCATAATTTTTTTTTTCATTCTTTGTTAATTTATTTTTATTTTTTCCTTTTAATTTATTCATACGTTTAATAAATTTTACAATAATTTTCATTTCATCTAAATCAGCTGATAACTTATGGTCTCTGAAACTTGAAAAGTTTTTAGAAATAGTAAAATGTTTTTCAATAATTTCTGCTCCAAGGGTTGCTGCTAAAATAGCTGCATCAGGGCCTAAAGAATGATCTGAATACCCAATTTTTAATTTTATTCTTTTTTTTAAATATTCTATTGTTTTTAAATCAATCTCAGTATCTTCTGCTGGATAAGATGTAATGCAATGTAAAAAATAAACATCTTTATTTTTTTGCTTTTTAACAAATTTTTCTAATTTAACAATTTCAGAAAAAGTAAGTAACCCCAGAGATATAATTACTGGTTTATTGAAACTCAAAACTTTTTGGATTAATTCAAAAAAATTATTATCTCCTGAAGAAATTTTAAAACAATCAACTATTTTATTTAAGAAAACTGCACTTTCTAGGTCAAAAGGAGTAGAAATAAATAATAATTTTTTCTTTTTTGCATAAATAGATAATTTTTCAAAATCTGAATATCTTAATTCAAATTTTTGAAATTTATTAAACCTTTTCTTTTCCTTATCTATTACAAATTTTTTTGTTCTGAATGTCTGAAATTTAACAGCATCAACTCCTGCTTCTGCCGCTAGATCAATTAGCTTTTTTGCAACAGAAAATTTTCCCTCATGGTTATTTCCTATTTCAGCAATTATGAGAGGTCTTTTTTTTTTTTTAAATTTTCGATAACTAAGCATTAAACTTTTTCCAAAAATCTTTATACCATTTGATGTATTGTATATATCCATCTTCAATCGAAAATTTGGAATTATAATTAATTAATTTTTTTGCTTTATTTGTTTTTAATGTACCCCTCTCTGGCATAAATTTTTCTCTTTCAGAATATTTCACATTGCAATTTGGAAATTCTTTTTTTAGGATATCTAATAATTCATTAATTTTTCTTGATTTTCCATGAGTAAGATTAAAAGTTTGATTTAAAGCATTATCATTATCGCAACAAGATGCTATTCCTAAAACTAAATCTTCTATATATGTAAAGTCTAACTTATCTTCACCATCTCCGTTGATTGTAATGTCTTGTCCTTGAATTGCGTTTTCAATAAAAATTTGACCTACTCTCCTACTCACACATCTCTCTCCATATAAAGCAGAAGGTCTTATAATTGAATAAGGTAAATCAAAAACTTGTTTATAAGCTTTAATAAGTAGTTCACCAGATAACTTTAAAGTTCCGTAAATACCTATTGGGTCACATTTAGAATCTTCATCAACATCACTAGAATTAAAATTGCCATAAACCATGCTTGATGACATGTAGATTACGTGGATTTTATTACTTTTTGCAAAATCAAGTGTATTTTCTAACGTCCTTAAACTATGATCAAATGTTGTATGTGGATCTTTGTTAGATTTGTTTGCATGAGATACAGCGGCAAGATGCACGATAATTTCAGGATTTATATTTGAGTATAATTTAGATATTTCATGATACTGCCTAGCATCCTGGATTATCAAATCTATATTATTTTCTTTAAGTAGAGCAATTCTATTTTCTAATATAGCTGAATATAATTTTTTATTAACTACTCCCTCTTCATTTATAGATTTTAAATTATTAATTGAAAGACTATCAACAACAGTAGGCTCATGACCTAAGGCTTTAAGTTTTAAAGCTAAATTATGTCCTATAAAGCCACACCCACCGACTAATAATATTTTTTTTTTCATCTGATTTCTGATAAAAATTTTTTGATTTCTAAACTTATTTTATCTACATTTCTTATAGTTAATTTTGGATATACTGGTAAAGATATATTTGAGTCAGCATAGTTTATTGAATTTTTAAATTTATTTTTACTAACTTTATATTTTTTTTTGTAATAACTCATAAATGGTAAACTTTTAGCATAATGTATTGAAACACCAATCTTCTTTTTAATTAAATGTTTAAGCAATTTATCTCTTGATTTTGTTAGAATTGGAAAAATAAAAAATGAACTTTCTTTATTATAAATTGCATGACGTAAGTGAGAAAAATTTTTAAAATTCAATATATATCTCTTTGCTAATTGTTTTCTTCTTTTTAAAAAAGATTTGTACTTTTTTAATTGTAATAAGCCCATTGCAGCATGTAGTTCTGTCATTCGATAGTTAAAACCTAACATTTTAACATCATATTTACCTGGTAATTTTCTGTCTCTTATATCTTTATCTATTCCAAATGCTTTTAATTTTTTTATTTTTTTAAATATTTTTTCATTATTAGTAATAACCACCCCACCTTCTCCTGTCGTAATTTGTTTTGTAGGGTAGAAAGAAAAGCTACCTGCCACTCCAAAATTACCTACGTGTCTCCCTTGATAAAAAGTTCCAAGTCCATGTGCGCAATCCTCAATTAAAGAAATTTTTTTTTTATCACAGATTTCTTTTATTTTTTTTATTTCACATGAATTCCCATTCATATGAACAACCATTACTGCCTTCGTTTTTTTAGAAATATTTTTTTTAACAGTCTCATATTCGATATTTCCAGTTGTTTTATTAACATCTAAAAACTTTACTTTAAGACCGGCGTACTCTGCTGCGTGGGCCGTCGCGGTATGTGACATCGCAGGAATTAAAATTTCACTATTCTTTTTAAGGTCTAGGGCTAAAAGCGAAAGGTGAAGTCCTGCTGTACAACTTGATACTACTGTACAATATTTAGCTTTGGTAAATTTTTTAAACTCTTTTTCAAATAAATGCGTATATTTGCCATGAGTAAACCATCCAGTTTTAAGAATTTCTTCAAATATTTTCTTTACTTTATTAGGAACAGAGTGTTTTGAAAAAGGTATCATATTTTATAGTTAATTTTAACTTCCCTATTAAGTTTTAAAGATTCATCTGCTGCAAAACAAATTGACATTAAATCAAAAATTTCTTTCTGTGATATAATTTTTTTAACATTACTGTTTTTTATACTATCTATAAAATTTCTTATTACTTTTTTTCTGTTTTTTTTATCTGGATATGCATAACTTAAATTATTTGTGAATAATTTTTTATTTTTTTTTAAGATATAAGATCCGTCTCTGGTATGAAAGAGTGTTTTATTTTTTGAATATATTTTTAAATTATGAAAATGTTCGTGAGTACCAACCATATTTGCTGTCACTTTTACAATTAAGTTCTGTGAGAATTTCAATAAATAAATTAAAAAACTTTTTTTTTTAAAAATAGTATTTTTTGTGACTATTTTATTTCCCAATGTAATCACTGATGAAGGTCTCTTATTTAATAACCAACAAACGAGATCTATCATATGAATCGCAGCACCTAATGTAAAACTAAAGTTCTTAACTTTGCTTCTCCAGCCAAATAACTTTTCTATTCTTCCCCACATGTAGTCGCTTTCCACATAAAAAATTTTTTCATTTTTGATTTTATGTTTAATGTTAATAAACATTTTATTTGCTCTTAAAACCATATTTGATGAAATTTTTGTCTTACTCCTCTTAAGAGCTTTTTTTACACTAATTAATTCTCTTAAAGATAAACACAAAGGTTTTTCTACCATTATGTTAAAATTTTTATTAATACATTTGATTATTTGAGAGAAATGAAAATTGTCATAGCTTGCTATACTAACAAAGTTTATATTTTTATCGTTAAAAATATCTTTTTCTGAACTTGTTATTTTTATATGTGGAAATTTTTTTTTTAAATTTGAAACTTTTTTTTTATTTTTCTCGTAAATTATTATAACTTTGGATGATTTGTATCCATCTATTGCTTCTATATGTTTAATACCTATACCTGTTCCAATAACTGCAGCTTTAATGTTCATTTTTTTATAAAATGTTTTAATTTTTTAAAATCATTAATTGTATCGATAGAACTTTTAAATTTTTTATCTTTATTTACATTTGTAAAATTTTTAATAGTAAATTTAGTTGAATTATTATAAAAATAGCTAGTTACATGTTCTAATTCACTTTTTTTCATAAATTTGATATTTTTTTGAAGCACATTTGTGTTAATTATTTCTACAGATTGTCCACTGGGAAAACTTCTTGGAAAAACATTTGTAATTAAATCATAATTAAAAAAATTTTTTTTTACGTTAATACATTTGTTAATTATTGATGTTTTGATGAGTGGGCTATCTGCTGAAATTCTCATAAAATTATTTGCTTTAAATTTCTTTGCTGCATACAGTATTCTTTTAGCAACATTATTTTCATCACCTCTATAAATATTTATTTTGTTTTTTTTTAAATAAGAGTACAAATTTTTATCTCTATCGCTCTTAGGTATTGCGACAACTATTTTTTTAACCTTTTTGGATTTTTTAATCTGTCTTACGACATACCAAATAAGTGGTTTGCCATGCACTTCTATAAGAACTTTATTTTTAAATCTTGTCGAACCAGATCTAGCTTGAATTATAACTATCAATTTAATATTTTTGTTGCTGATTAAAAATAACAAATACATTATATTTTTAAATATTGCTAACAATATATTATTATGTCCTATGAACTTCTGACTCTAAAAACAAATCAATTAAATAATGCGATAATAACTAAAATCTGTAAATTAAAAAATACTCATTGGAGACATAATCTAGATAATCAAAAAAAATTTTTTTATAATAACTCAAAAAAATTAGACCATCATAATTTACTTTATTGTAAATCGAAATTGGTTGGATACACAATGCTACGAAGAAGAAAACTTTATAAAAAAAAAAGATATTTATTATTTGATACTCTAATAATTCACAAAAATTTTAGAAGTAAAGGATTAGCTAAAAAAATAATGGAATTTAATAATTTTACAATTAAAAAATTAAACTTAATTTCAATACTTTATTGTGAAAAAAATCTAATAAAATTTTATAAAAAAAATTCTTGGAAACTCCAAAAATTCAAAAATAGAAAATTGAATAAATTTGTAATGACATTTAATTATGATAAATTTTTCAGTGTTAAATTAAACAGATCAATTATAGAAAATGCTGATTTATAATTTTTAAGAGAGTTTAAAATCATCTTGATTGATATTTTGTTATATTAATGTTGAAAAGTATAATTATCAATATTTAAATTATCATTGACTAAAAATTTTTTTGTTCTCTTTTTCCAATTTTTATCAGGGAATCTCCAGTTTGAAGTATATCTATAAGATAAATATTTATTATAATTTTTTGGTATATGAAAATTGACTTTTTGTTTATTTATATAATAAATAATTTCAATTTGTGATTTTAATAAATTCTCAGGGAATCTGTATTGCTCAGATTTACCAAAATAATTATATATCAAAAATAAAACATACTTTAAAAAGTAAGACAAAATAAATTTTTTAAATTTTTTTTGATTTAAAAAATTTATCCCGTACACCAATAATTTTGATAATAAAGAATCTTTACTAAATTTATGGGGTCTTTTTAAAATATAAAGATTATTTATATTTTTATATATATAGATGTCTATATGTTTTGATTTCCCCTTAAAATTTTTAAGAGATTTTATTCTTACATAATCATAATAAATTGAAAAATTATTTTGTAACTTAACATTAAATCCCCTTTTTTCTAAAAGATTCTTCAGATTAGAAATTTTTTTTTTATCTTTTTGAAGAATTCCTATATCAATATCAGTGCCTATCGTTATTTTTTTATTATTTCTTATAAATTTTAATAAAGAACCCGCATCTAAAAAAAAATTAATTCCAAGCTTATTCATTAGGCTAAATAATATTGATAATGAATTCAATGTAATTTTTTCTTCAAATGTATAATTCACAATAATTTCGTTCGAAGATCATATTTTAAAAAACTAACTATTTTTTTTATCATTTTTTTATATAAACTTATTACTATTGATTAAAAAAAAAAATACAATTTTTAAATTATAATTACTATTTAATTAGATTAACAAGGAATATAAATGTATAAATTAAAATCAAAAGCACAAACTCTTGCTTCTTTGAATTTAAAAAAATCTGTTATTCCAAAATTATATTTGATTGATATTGATAAATACAAAAAAAATAAGAAAAAATGTTTCAATAAAATATCTAAACTTTTTAAATTTTCAAAAATAGCTATACGATCATCGTTTGAAAGCGAGGACACTTCTTCAACCTCAAATGCAGGGAAATATGTAAGCTTTTTAAATATAGAATCTAATAATTTTGACAAAATTGAACAATGCATAAATAAATTAATAAAATCAAAAAAAAAAATTAAAAAAAAGGAACATTTTTTTGTCCAAAAAATGGTCTACAAAGTTAAGTATTCAGGAGTAATACTAACTAGAGATTTAGAAAATTACTCTAAGTGTATTAATATAAATTATCATAAAGGTAGCAAAACTGAGACTGTTACATCGGGGAAAAGAAATACAAAACAATTAATATATTTTGAAAATTCTAATTATAAAATAGCAAAAAAGTTTAAGAGGCTATATTTTGCAGTAAAAGAGATCATAAATAAGTTTAATAATATTGATTTAGATATCGAATTTGCCATAACAACCAATGATAAAATTAACATTTTACAAATTAGAAAACTTATTATTCCAAAAAAAGCTAAACTAAAAATTAACGCTCCCAAGAAATATTTAGATAAATTATCAAAAAAAATAGATAAACTTAAACTTAAACATTATGGATTATATGGTGATACTACATATTTTGGTAATATGCCTGATTGGAATCCTGCAGAAATTATAGGAACAAAACCTAAGCCTTTAGCTTTATCTCTTTATCAAGAACTGATTACAGATCATGTGTGGTCAAAAAACAGACTTGCATATGGTTACGAAGACTTAAGTCAGTTCCATTTGATGACTACTTTTTTTGGAACACCATTTGTCGATGTAAGAATAGATTTTAATTCCTGGCTACCTAAGAACCTAGATAAAAAAATTTCAAAAAAAATTATTAAATATTATTTAGATAAATTTAAAAAAAACAATTCTTTACAGGATAAAATTGAATTCGAAATATTATTTACATGTGCATCATTTACTACACTTAATAGAATTAAAAAAAATTTGAAAAATATTCTTACATCAAGAGAAATTTATATTTTCTATAAAAGTTTAAAAAATTTAAATAAGATAGCTCTTTATAAAAAGAATGAAGATATAAATCTAATTTCACAATTAATAAAAAAACAAAGTCTCATAAAAAAATCAAAACTTTACGAAATTGATAAAATTTATTGGTTAGTAGAAGATTGTAAAAAATATGGAACACTACCGTTTGCAGGATTAGCTAGATGTGGTTTTATAGCTATTGAAATACTTAATTCTCTAAAAAATTTAAACCATATTACAGAAAAAGATAAAAGTAATTTTTTATCCAATGTAAACACTGTTTTAATTGAAATAAAAAAAGATTATTTAAAATTATCAAAAGTGTCCTTTTTAGAAAAATATGGACACCTAAGACCTGGAACTTATGAAATTGATGTCCCTAATTATAGAGAAAATTATAAAAAATATTTTAATAATCAAAAAAAACAAATCCATTTTTTTCCAAAAAAAGTAAATATTAGCAATAAAATTAAAAAACCATTAAAAAAAATTGGTATTTACAAAAACCCAAATGAACTAATTAAATTTATGAGAGAGTCAATTGCACAAAGAGAATATTCAAAATTTATATTTTCGAAAAGTATAGACTTGATTTTTGAGAATCTAATTAAATTTGGCAGAAAATATAATATTACCAGGGATGAATTATCTTATGTTAAGATTAGTAATATATTGGACATTTATTTTAATTTATCAAACTACGAAACAATTAAAAATTTAAAAAAACAAATAATCGAAAATAAAAAAGAGTATTTATTAAACCAAAAAATTAAGCTTCCCGATGTTATTTTATCTTCAAAAGATTTGTTCTGTTATGAAAAAAAATATGACAAAATAAATTTTATCTCTGATAAGATAATATCATCAAAGATTATCAAGTTTAATAAAAAAAAGATTTTAACTAATTACAAAGGAATTGTTTTAATTGAAAATGCTGATCCTGGATATGATTTTTTGTTTAACAAAAATATTAAAGGGTTAATAACTAAGTATGGTGGTTTAAATTCTCATATGGCTATTAGATGTGCAGAAATGAATTTACCAGCTCTAATTGGAGTTGGTGAAAAAAATTATAATAATTTAATACAATCTAAAACATTAAAAATAGATTGTGTTTCCAAAAAAATTGAAAAAATAAATTAATATGAAAATTGGTATTGTGCCGTCTGTAAAAGAACCATATCCTAATCAATTTGAGTTATCTTTAGATTTAAATTTAATCAACTTTTTTTATTATTATTTTAAAAATTCAAATATTGAAATTTTAAAAGACAAAAATAATAAAAATAATTATGATTTAATTGTCTTGAGCGGGGGTAATGATGTTTATCAAGTCAAAAAGTCAAAAAAAAATTTGCTAAGAAAAAAATTAGACAACCATTTTCTTAAAATTGCGTTAAAAAAAAATATACCTATACTAGGTATTTGTTATGGGGCACAATTTCTTGCTTATAAGTATGGAAATAAGTTGAATAAAATTAAAGGTCATAATAACAGAATAAACAAAATTAAATTTGTTAAAAATGATTTAATAAATATTAAATTTATTAAAACTAAATGTTATCATGATTATGGTATACAAAAAAAAAAGAAAAATTTCCAAGAAATCGGTATGAGTTCGAAAGATTCGATAGAATGTTTTAAAATTATAAATAAAAAAATATATGGAATTATGTGGCACCCCGAAAGAGATAAAGTTTTTAAAAAATATAATTACGAACTAATAAAAAATATATGCAATTAGTTCTTCTTGCTGCTGGAAGAGGCTCTAGATTACCAAAAAAATTTAGAGAAAATCCAAAATGTTTAACAAAAATTAATGGAATAACTATATTTGAAAAAAATTTTGAATTCTTCAAAAGATTTGAAGAAAAAATCATAATAACTGGTTACAAAAAAAATAAACTCACAAATCTTATAAAGCTTCAAAAGTTTAAAGAAATTTTTAATAATAGATATAAAAGCACAAATATGGTTCACAGTTTAATGCTCTCAAGAAAATATATAAAAAAATCAAGTGAGATCACAATATGTTATGGGGATATCATCTTTGATAAAAATATATTTAGTATTCTTAAGAAAAATAAAGGAAATATTATGCCAGTTAATCCAAATTGGCTTAGATATTGGAAAAAAAGAATGAGCACTAAAAAAGTTATGGATGATGCTGAAGATATGGTTACTTACAAAAATAAATTAATAAACATAGGAGATAAAATTAAAAATAAAATTCCCCGTTATCAATATATGGGTATTTTTAAGATTAGCAGAAAAACTTTAAATAAGATGTATTTATTTTACAAAAAAATAAATACACCAAAAATCGATATGACGAGTTTTTTATCACTTTGTATAAAAAATAAAATTCTCTCTATGAAGATTGTAAAATATTGCGGTATTTGGCATGAGATTGATCATCACAATGACATTAAAATAGCTGAAAGAGAACTTAACTAAATGGTTATTTGGATAATTGGGAAATCAGGATCTGGAAAGACATACTTAAGTAAGCATTTAATCAAAAGTTTAAAAAAAAAAAAATTAAAAAAAATAATTTGGATTGATGGAGACAAGTTTAGAAAAAAATACTCAAAAGATTTAGGATATTCTTTAGTTGATAGAAAAAAAAACTCTAAAAGAATTCAAAATTTTTGCAAAAAATATGATGAAAAAGGTTATCTAGTTATATGTTCAATTTTATCAATTTTTAAAAATCACCAAAAAATTAATAGAAAAAAATTTTCTAACTATTTTCAGATCTACATAAAAACAGGTACAAAAATACTTAAATTTAGAAACAATAAAATGGTTTATAGTAAGAAAAAAAATGTTGTAGGCAAAGATATACCTTTTCCAGAACCTTATAAATCGAATCTAATAATAAAAAATAATTTTAAAAAAATTTTTTTAAATAATATAAAAAAAATTGAAAATAAAATTTATGCAAAAATATTATAAACTATTGCAAAAAAGTCTTAATAAAAAATATAAAGCAGTCACAATTTTTGAAAAAAACTTTTTCAAATTATTTTTACGACAAAGAAAAAAGGCAATGGAATATATAAATACAAAAAAAAATGACAGGGATATTGTCAAAAAAAAAGATGCCACATATGAATTAATTGAAAATTTATACGATTCAAAAAAAAATCTTAAAAATGAAAAAAAAATTTATATTTTTTATAAAAAATTTGAAAATAATTTAAGTTTAAAAAGAGCTTACAACAAAAGGTTTCAGAAAATATCAAATAATGAGACAAGTTTACCAACTTATGTTACTCTTGGGTTGTTAATTAATCAATCTAGTCAATTAAATAATTTGCAAAAGTTAAATTGTATCTTGAAAATTTTAGATAAGATTTTGAAAAATAAAAAAAATATTAATATTTGCCAAAAAAAAAAATTATTATCACTTATTAACATAGAAAAAAACAACTTAAAATTATTATAAATGAAAAATAATTTTTCAATAATAATTAGCAATACCACAAGATCCCTACAGTATATTATACATCTAAAAAAAAATAATTTTGTACCTAAAAATATAATTTATTTTGATTATGGAACAAAAAAAATAAATTTCAAAAAAAAATATTTTAATGGTAGTAAAGTGAAAAAATTTAAGACCAATTACATAAATTCTAAAGTTTCAAAATTTATTTTATCACTAAAAGAAAAATTTATAATTTATTCTGGCTATCCTGGAATTATCGAAAAAAATAAAAAAGTTTTAAAAACAAAAAAACTAATACATAGTCATTCTGGAAAACTTCCAAATTTCAAAGGGAGTACCACTATTTATTACTCTATTTTAAAAGAAAAAAATATTTTTTGTTCAACAATAATTTTAAATAAAAATTTAGACGATGGAGAAATACTCTTACAAAAAAAATATCCTATTCCCAGAAATATATTTGACATAGACAGTGAATATGATGATTTTATAAGAGCACAAAATATTATTTTCTTGCTAAAAAATTTTGATAAGCTAAAAATCAAAAAAAAAAGAAAAAAAACTTTCCCTCATTATTATGTAATTCATCCCATTCTAAGATCAATTGTATTTAGGAAATATGAGAAAAACTTTTAGAAATAAAAATAATCTAGATTATTGGACATCACGTTGGACATCTATTAACGAGGATGAACCAATGCAAAATACTTAAAAATACCCATTAAAATATGCCAATATGATTATAGAAAGCAAAAAAGAGAGAATTTTAGAGGCGGGATGTGGAGCAGGTAGAATTTTAAGATACTACCATGAAAAAAATTATAATATCATTGGCATAGACTTTATTTCAGAGGCAATAAATAAACTAAAAGCAGCAGATCGGAGTTTAAAAGTCAAATATGGAAATATCCTTAATCTTGATTTTCAAGATGAATATTTTGATAAAATTTTAGCGTTTGGCCTTTATCATAATTTTCATTCCGAAGAATTAGAAAAATCCATAGATGAAACATGTAGAGTTTTTAAAAAAGACGGAAAAATTTGCGCCTCTTTTAGAGCAGATAACATTCAGGAATTAATTATAGACTGGATAAATCAAGGTAATCAGTTGGGTAATAAAGAATTTCATAAACTTAACTTAAAAAAAAAAGAATTTGTTAATTTGTTTCAAAGTAAAAAATTTAAAATTTTAAAAGTGTTTAGCGTTCAAAATATGCCGTTTCTTTATAAATTCAAATTTTTTAGAGCATCAAACCACAAAAAGTTTAACGAGAATAAAGCAAGAATTGAAGGTTACAAATTGTCTTTTTCAGGTAACATTATACAAAATTTATTATTTAAATTTTTTCCAGATAGTTTTTGCAATATATATCTAATTATTGCTGAAAAAGAATAAATGAAAATTTATTACATATATCAATATCAAATAAAATTTTTTTATTTATTTTTTTAAAAAAAGCATTTCTCCAATTTTTTTTTTGTAATAAATTGAAAAAAAATTAGCATTTTCTTTACTTTTTAACGAATTAATTTTAATAAAATTTTTATTATCTAACTTTATAAAATGCTTAACTTTTAATCTCACAAGATACCATTTACCTCTATTATTCATTGTATTTTTATCTTTTAAGAATTTCATTGCACCAGAAGTTATCCTTTGAATAAAATCAAAATTTGTATTATTTGGAATGAATATACTTTTTTTTGTAAATTTTATTTTTTCCTGAAATTTTTTTTCATTATATTTTTTTGTTAAGAAAATTTTATTTCTACTCTGATAAATATATCCAAAATATTTTTTATTATTTTTTGTATAACTCAAACTTATATAGTAGGTATTTTTAATTTTAAAATTAGGATTGCTTGAAATAATCAGGTATGGGTAATTTGTAATTTTTTTTTTAAAAATAATTTCAAGATTTTTTATCTTTTTATTTTTAAAAAAATGTTTTAGTTGATTAAATATATCTGTTGAGTGTAAATATTGTCTTTCTTCTCTAAATACACAAAATTTATTTAGGAAAAAAATCTTTTGAATATTCAATTTAAGTTAAGCCTCCGTCTACTAAAATTGATTGACCTGAAATATATGATGCTTCTTTATTTAATAAAAATTCAACAATTCCAATTATGTCTTTTATATCCCCTGCTCTTTTTAGTGGTGTCCTTCTAATTATTTGAGCGAGTTTTTTGGGATTCATATTTTTAGTAAGATCAGTTTTCATATATCCTGGGGCAATTGAATTGACAGTAATATTTTTTCCACCTAGTTCTCTTGATAAGGCTCTAGTCATTCCTTCTAAGCCACTTTTAGTAGATGAATAGGCTACTGTTCCCTTATAGCCTGACTTCGCCACTATAGATGAAATATTTACTATTCTCCCTGAACTGTTTATCATCATATATTTAATTACTTTTTTTGTGAACAAGATTGGTGCTAGAAGATTTATTTCAAGTAGATTTTTTATATGTTTATCATTTTGTCTCACAAGTAAATCTTCATTTACTGTTCCTGCATTATTTATTAGGCCGTATATACTTCCTTTTTTTTTAATTTTATCTAAAAACTTTTCATATCTTGAATAATTTTTTATATCCATTAATTCAAAGATAAATTTTTTTTTATACTTTTTTTTTAAATCAATTACTTTCTTATTTGTTTTTCTGCTAAACCCTGCAACCATCCAACCTTTTGAAAGCAATCTTTCAGTAATACCAAATCCTAGTCCTTTACTTGCTCCAGAAACAATAATAATTTTATGCATAATCAATTAATTCTTTTTTTTTTTAACCTATCATTAATAAAATTCTCTTCTTTGTTTAAAATTATAAATTTTGAAGGTACTTTATACTTTGTCATATTTTTTAAACAGAATTTTCTTAAATTATTTGATATTTCTTCCTTATCATACTTTGATTTATTCACAGCAACTTCTGCAACAATATATTCACCCAGCAAATTATGTCTCTTTTTTAAAATTCTAACTTCATTAACATTTTTATTTTTTAATAAAACATTTTCAATTTCTTGTGGAAAAACTTTTTCTCCTCCAATATTTATAATCTCCGAATCTCTACCCAAAATAGTTATGTATCCTTTTTTATCAACACTAACTTTATCACCAGTATTTATCCAACCATATCTATCAAAGGGTTGTTTTGCATTCAGGTAACCAACCATATTTGAGACTGATTTTACATAAAGTGTATTATTAATTATTTTTGTCTTAAAACCTTCTCCTCCGATTTTCATTGATAAACTGTTATCATCTTTAGTTTTAGTTCTCATTACCCCAAACTCGCTTAACCCATAGGTTTGTTTAAACTTTATATTTTTAAATTGTTTTTTTAATTTTTTTAGAAGTTCCTCGGGCATTTTTTCAGCTCCATAGGAAATTAATTTTAATGAGTCTAGCTTATATTTTAAGTACCACTTTGAAATTAACAAAATATTCAAAAAGGTAGGCGTAGTTGGCAATAGCTGTGCTTTTGCTTTTGTTATAGTTTTGCAAACTGTTTGGGGATTTCTATTTGAAAGACAAATAGCAGCTCCATCCTTATATATTAAAGATGCCAACAATGTATTTATTCCTCCTAAGTGATCAAATTTTAGCATTAAAAGTGTCTTGAAACCTGGACGAGGAGTCTCGAATTTTTTTATTATTAATAATAAATCATGTAAAATAATTTTAGGAGTACCGCTTGAACCTGATGAAAATATTATGAGTCCAGGTCTTTTTTTAAATTGAAATTTCCTAAGTATCTTATTTTTTATTTTAACATTTTTTTTTATTATTATGTTAGTTTTAAGATTAACGTAATAATTACAAGGTAATAAATCTAATAGATCTTTTTGATTTTTTGTAAGAGGTATTACTATTAATTTTTCAATGATACTTGAAATAAAAAAAGATATACTATTAAAATTAAACTCACTTTCAAAGGCTATTAGAGAACCTGATTTAATTTTGGCTGATCTTATTTTGTTTCTCCAAAAATTAATTTTATTTAAAAATTCTTTATTATTGTAAAATTTGTTATTAGACCATATTACATTATTATTTTTTTTTGAAATAGCTTTGATTAAAAAGTCACTATTTAAAATCATTTATTAAATTGTAATATTTTACACTGAGAGCTACCCTCAACAACTATCTCTTTTTTTCTTAAAACTAGCAAACTAAGTACTACTACATTTAAACTCTTTATAATTTTTTTTACTTTACATATATATTGAAGATTATCATTTTGAAACGTCGGTTTCTTAAATTTAAAATCAATATTCATAATGACACAATTCTTTCCAGGCAAATACATTCCAATCATCTTAGAAAATGGGCTCGTTACTGCAAAGCCTGGAAATATTTTTTTTTTTAAACCAAGCCTTTGTGCCCATTGATCATTTTTATGTATTGGGGCACTGTCATTTAAATTTTTAATTGATAAATCAAAATATTTTTTATTCATTTTTTTTTTTAAAATGATTTTCATATCTTTTTTAATATCATTTATTGAAAATCTATTTGTTTTCTTAAGACTTAAAGTACTCATTATTTCTTTTTTTTAATATAAGAAAAAATATCCTCTAAGGTTGTTAGGTTATTAAAAGCGCTCGATTTGAATTTCATATTAAACTTTTCTTCTATGGACAATAAAAGTGTTGTAAAATCTATAGAATCAACATCTTGTTGGAAAATATTTCTTTTAGGGTTTAATTTTTTTTTCAAAGTTTTATTGACAAATTTTACAAATTCAGGAAGTTTCATAAGACCTTTGTATAGATAAATATTTAATTTACAATATAGATTTTATATAACAGTTTTTTATAAATTTACAATGTATTCAAAAAAAAATATATACGACTCTCTTAAAAAAATTGGATTAAAATCTGGTGACAATGTTCTTGTAAAATCTGATTTAAGATTTTTAGGTCAGTATAAAAATCAAAATAAGTTGTGTGAAGATTTATTTAAAACAATTTCCCAAATTATTAATTTGAAAAAAGGAACTATTTTTGTCTCAACTTCATCAACATATTTATGTAATACTGGTAAAATCTTTGACATTAAAAAAACCAAAAGTGAGAGGGGAGCATTTTCTAATTATATTCTTGGATTAAAAAAATCAATAAGAAGTATTCATCCATATTTATCCTACGCTGGTATTGGTAAGTATGCCAAGAAAGTATGTACTAAAAATTCAAAACATGGTTATGGTCCTAATTCACCTAAAGAAAGAATGTTAAAAGTTAATACAAAATATATAAGTATTGGTCTTAAACCAAATCAGTCAAGTACCTTTATACACTATGTAGAAATGATAATGGGTGTACCTTATAGATATACAAAAGAATTTAAATCTAAAATAAAAATAAATAATAAAATAAAAAAGGAAAATTTTTATATGTATGTTTGTTATTTAAACACAGATCTAAAGAGAGATAAAAATAAAAAATTATTTAAATTTTGTAAAAAAAATGGTTTAAAAATTAACGAAACTGATCTTGGTGATGGCAAAATTTACTCTTACGATTGTAACGAGTTTGTATCGAATTCGATAAGCTTCTTGACAAAAAATATTTATGGTTGGTGTCTTAAAGAACCAACTATCAAACATTACAGAAAATAATAATTATATCTTTAATTTAAAAATTTTATTAATACTAATAATTTTTACATCTATAAAAAAAAATTTTTTTCAGTGCATAAATCAAGCCAATTGAGCTATTAGTACTGGTCAGCTGCACGCATTACTGCGCTTCCACATCCAGCCTATCAACGTGGTGGTCTACCACGGCTCTATAGGAAGAACTTGTTTTGAGGTGAGTTTCCCGCTTAGATGCTTTCAGCAGTTATCTCGTCCATACTTAGCTACCCGGCACTGCAGCTGGCGCTACAACCGGTCCACCAGTGGTATGTTCAACCCGGTCCTCTCGTACTAGGGTCAACTCCTCTCAATTCTTCTACACGCATAGCAGATAGGGACCGAACTGTCTCACGACGTTCTGAACCCAGCTCACGTACCACTTTAATTGGCGAACAGCCAAACCCTTGGGACCTGCTCCAGCCCCAGGATGTGATGAGCCGACATCGAGGTGCCAAACACTGCCGTCGATATGAGCTCTTGGGCAGTATCAGCCTGTTATCCCCGGCGTACCTTTTATCCGTTGAGCGATGGCCCTTCCACTCAGAACCACCGGATCACTATGACCGACTTTCGTCTCTGCTCGACTTGTCAGTCTCACAGTCAGGCAGGCTTATGCCATTGCACTCTACGAACGATTTCTGACCGTTCTGAGCCTACCTTCGCACGCCTCCGTTACTATTTGGGAGGCGACCGCCCCAGTCAAACTACCCACCATACAATGTCTTGATGCCGGATAACGGCTATCAGTTAGATATCAAGAAAAACAAAAGAGGTATTTCACTGGTGACTCCACAAAAGCTGACGCCTTTGCTTCAATGTCTCCCTCCTATGCTAAATATGTTTTTCCTAACACCAATGTAAAGTTGCAGTAAAGGTGCACGGGGTCTTTCCGTCTAACTACGCGAACTCCGCATCTTCACGGAGAATTCAATTTCACTGAGTTGATGTTGGAGACAGCGGAGAAATCGTTACGCCATTCATGCAGGTCGGAACTTACCCGACAAGGAATTTCGCTACCTTAGGACCGTTATAGTTACGGCCGCCGTTTACTGGGGCTTCAGAAATGAGCTTGCACCCATCGCATTAACCTTCCAGCACCGGGCAGGCGTCAGACCCTATACATCCACTTACGTGTTAGCAGAGCCCTGTGTTTTTGATAAACAGTCGCTTCTCCCTGACTTGTGCCACCTTCATGTAGTTGCCTACAAAAAGGTCTTCCTTATTCCGAAGTTACGGAAGCATTTTGCCGAGTTCCTTCAACATCATTCTCTCAAGCGCCTAAATATACTCTATTAATCCACCTGTGTCGGTTTAGGGTACGGTCTAATGATGGAGCTATTTCTTGGAACCTTTTCGCGGCGAACTCAATCCATTAAGAATTCACAACTTACAAGATCCGTCACTACCATCTGGTTAAGGAATATTAACCTTATTTCCATCGACTACGGCTTTCGCCCTCGCCTTAGGTGCCGACTAACTCTGCGCGGATTAACCTTGCGCAGAAACCCTTGGATTTTCGGCGAAGAAGTTTTTCACTTCTTTTATCGTTACTTATGTCAGCATTCGCACTTCTGATACCTCCAGGATCCTTCACAGGTATCCCTTCACAGGCTTACAGAACGTTCCGCTACCAGTTATAATTTTCGAAAAAATTATAAATCCACAGATTCGGTATATGATTTTAGCCCCGTTACATCTTCGGCGCAGAAACTCTATTAGACCGGTGAGCTGTTACGCTATCTTTAAAGGATGGCTGCTTCTAAGCCAACCTCCCGGCTGTTTAGGAATTTCCACATCCTTTCACACTTAATCATAATTTGGGGACCTTATCTGGTGGTCTGGGCTCTTTCCCTCTCGACCATGGACCTTAGCACCCACAGTCTGTCTGCTGAAGAACAATGTTTAGCATTCGGAGTTTTATTAGGTTTGGTAAGAATCTCTTCCCCCTAGCCCATTTAGTGCTCTACCTCTAAACATCTATTTATTCAACGCACTACCTAAATAGTTTTCGCGGAAAACCAGCTATCTACGAATTTGTTTGGCCTTTCACCCCTTACCACAAGTCATCCAAAGACTTTTCAACGTCAACTGGTTCGGTCCTCCGGTAAGTGTTACCTTACTTTCAACCTGCTCATGGTAAGCTCATTCGTTTTCGGGTCTAATTCATTAAACTAATCGCCCTATTAAGACTTGCTTTCGCTGCGCCTACACCTGGATGGCTTAAGCTTGCTTAATAAATTAAGTCACTGACCCATTATACAAAAGGTACGCCGTTACTCTAAAAAGAGCTTCGACTGATTGTAGGCATGCGGTTTCAGGTTCTATTTCACTCCCCTAATAGGGGTTCTTTTCACCTTTCCCTCACGGTACTAGTTCACTATCGGTCACTGAAGAGTATTTAGGCTTAGAGGGTGGTCCCCCCATATTCGAGCAGGATTTCACGTGTCCCGCTTTACTCAAGAATCTTAATAAACATTACTCATACGGGACTATCACCCTCTATGGTTAGCTTTTCCAAACTATTCAAATTTTTTTATCAAAATTACAGGCCTAGTCCGTTTTCGCTCGCCACTACTAACGGAATCTCATTTGATTTCTTTTCCTCTGGTTACTTAGATGTTTCAGTTCTCCAGGTTGTCTTTTTAAACCTATGTATTCAGTTTAAAATACCACACAAAGTGGTGGGTTTCCCCATTCGGAGATTTTCGGATCAAAACTTACATACAGCTCCCCGAAACTTATCGCAGTATATCACGTCCTTCATCGGCTTTCAGTGCCAAGGCATCCGCCACACGCCCTTAAACGCTTGATTTATGCACAGAAAAAAATTCTGTGTTGAATCAAATTTTTATTTGAACATTAGTTAATAACATCACTAATGTTCGGATATAGATATTGATATTAATTATTATTATTCACAAATTTTATATCTAAGTGTCTCTGGTGGAGGATAGCGGGATCGAACCGCTGACCTCCTGAATGCAAATCAGGCGCTCTCCCAGCTGAGCTAATCCCCCTAAGATCTTAAATTGGTGGGCCGAGAAAGACTCGAACTTTCGACCCCACCCTTATCAAGGGTGTGCTCTAACCAACTGAGCTACCGGCCCCCATGCAAGAGAAACACTAATCTAAGAAGAGAAATGAGGACGGTCAACATTAACCTGTGTATTATTTAAAGTGAAAATTAATTTCACTTATCCTTAGAAAGGAGGTAATCCAGCCGCAGGTTCCCCTACGGCTACCTTGTTACGACTTCACCCCAGTCGCTGACTATACCGTGGTCAAGGGTTTTAAGCCTTGCCTTAAGGTAGAACCAACTCCCATGGTGTGACGGGCGGTGTGTACAAGACCCGGGAACGCATTCACCGTGGCACGCTGATCCACGATTACTAGTAATTCCAGCTTCATGCACTCGAGTTGCAGAGTGCAATCCGAACTGAGGTATTTTTTAAGGATTTGCTAAACGTCGCCGTCTTGCTTCCTTTTGTAAATACCATTGTAGCACGTGTGTAGCCCAACACGTAAGGGCCATGAGGACTTGACGTCATCCCCACCTTCCTCCAGCTTATCACTGGCAGTTCTTTCAGAGTGCCCAACTTAATGATGGCAACTAAAAGTGAGGGTTGCGCTCGTTGCGGGACTTAACCCAACATCTCACGACACGAGCTGACGACAGCCATGCAGCACCTGTGTTTCGTCCGGCCGAACCGAAAACTTTAATCTCTTAAAGTCGCGACGAACATGTCAAGTGTTGGTAAGGTTCTGCGCGTATCTTCGAATTAAACCACATGCTCCACTACTTGTGCGGGTCCCCGTCAATTCATTTGAGTTTTAACCTTGCGGTCGTACTCCCCAGGCGGTGTGTTTATCGCTTTCGCTGCGACACTGAAAAAAAAATTTCCAACGTCTAACACACATCGTTTACGGCATGGACTACGAGGGTATCTAATCCTCTTCGCTACCCATGCTTTCGTTCCTCAGTGTCAGTAATGATCCAGAAAGCTGCCTTCGCAATTGGTATTCTTTCTAATATCTACGAATTTCACCTCTACACTAGAAATTCTGCTTTCCTCTATCAAACTCTAGCTGAAAAGTTTTGATGGCAGTTCCAGAGTTAAGCTCTGGGATTTCACCACCAACTTTTTCAACCACCTACGAACTCTTTAAGCCCAGTAATTCCGAACTACGCTAGGTCCCTTCGTATTACCGCGGCTGCTGGCACGAAGTTAGCCGGACCTTCTTATTCGGGTACAGTCATTTTCTTCCCCGACGAAAGAGCTTTACAACCCAAAGGCCTTCTTCACTCACGCGGCATCGCTGCATCAGAGTTTCCTCCATTGTGCAAGATTCCCCACTGCTGCCTCCCGTAGGAGTTTGGGCCGTGTCTCAGTCCCAATGTGGCTGATCATCCTCTCAAATCAGCTATTGATCAAAGTCTTGGTAGGCCATTACCCCACCAACAAACTAATCAAGTGCAGGCTCATCCAATGGTGCATAAAGCTTTCTCCGTAAAGACTTATCCGGTATTAGCACAAGTTTCCTCGTGTTATTCCAGGCCATAGGGTAGATACCTACATGTTACTCACCCGTCTGCCACTAAGTATTGCTACTTCGTTCGACTTGCATGTGTTAGGCGTGCCGCCAGCGTACGTTCTGAGCCATGATCAAACTCTCAAGTTTAAAAACGGCGCACACTAGCTTCTATATAAATTCTAAGAATAAAATTTATATAATGTTGAAGTGTGTACGACAAATTTTGGTAACCTTAACCGTCCACACTTCTCTTCTTAAATATTAACTTTTTAAATAGCTAATTAAGCCAAAAAAGCTCAATAAACCGAAAAATATAGATAAATTTAATATTATTTCGGAAAGGAATTGCTTATAGGCTAAAATTGGTGGAAATCAAGCATTTAACTATTAAAAAACGAAAAAAAAACCTTATTTTACAGGCTTTTTTTTGGTATTTTTGGTCAATTAAAACTATTAATTGCAAAATCAAAAAATTACCAAATGCTAAATAAAATTAAAAGAAAATTAAAAAGTAATACTGAAATTATAGCATTAGGATTATTGTTGTTAACCACTATACTTTCGACCACTTATTACAATTTCAACAAACAGAAAATTTATAATAATTATAAAAATATTATTAATAATGTTTATTTTAAAAAAACGATTAGTCATGTTTTTGAAAATCTCGAGCCAAAATTTAAAACTATCACACATAAAATAAGTGAAGGCGAAACATTCGATAAAGTTTTAAAATATTATGCAATAAATGACGAGGAAATATCAAGTATTAAAAAAAAATTGGCAAAAAAGATTGATTTGAATAAACTAAACACCAATCACAAAATACAATTTACAATTGACCAATCAAATAACCAACTAAAAGAATTTATATTTCAAATTTCTAATTCTGAAAAAATATATTTAACAAAAAATAAAGAAAAGAGTGATTTTAAACAAGAAATAATTCTAACAAAATTAAATAAAGAAATTATTTATAAAGAAAATATAATTCTAAATAGCCTGTACAGCTCAGCCTCAATAAAAAAAGTTCCAGTTAACACAATAATTGAATTTGCTAGAATCTATGGTTTCGAGATAGATTTTCAAAGAGATATAAGAAAACGTGACAGTTTTCAAATAATGTACGAAGTATTTGTAGATGATAACAAAAGAATAATTGAGACTGGAGAAATTCTTTTTGCAAATTTAAAATTAAGTGGGCAGGATAAACCATTATATTTTTTCGATTCAAAAAATACTAAAGGTCATTTTAATAAGAATGGAAAAAGTAGTCAGAAAGCTTTGATGAAAACTCCGATTAATGGAGCGAGGTTATCTTCCCCATTTGGAATGAGAAAACACCCAATAGATGGATTTAATAAAATGCATCGTGGAACTGATTTTGCAGCTCCTTTAGGTACTCCCATAATGGCTTCTGGTAATGGAGTTATAAAAAAAGCTGGGTGGTGCGGAGGAGGTGGTAATTGTGTAGTAATTAAACACAATTCAACTTATCAAACAGTCTATGCACATATGTCAAAATTTGCAGGTGGGATCAGAAGTGGAGTAAGAGTAAAACAAGGTCAAACAATTGGATATGTAGGTTCGACTGGTAAATCAACTGGACCACATCTACATTATGAGGTGATTGTAAATGGAAAAAAAATTAATTCTCAAACACTTAAATTGCCATCTGGAAAAATATTGAAGGGTAAAGAGAGAGAGCTTTTTGAAACTTCAAAAATAAAATTGGATGTTTTAAAGTCAGAAAAAATTATTGGTTTAAATTAGTCTAATTTTGCTCGACTTTAGTATTTTCTATCTCCTTAGATTGCGAAGAGTTCTCAACATGCTTATCAACTTTTTTTAAAAGGATTTTTTCATCTTCTTTAGATGATTTATTATCAAACATTTTTTTTTGGATTTCTCTTTCACTTAATACCCTCATAAAATGATCAGCATGTTGAAAATAATTTTCAGATAAAATCTTATCGCCAGTAGATAATGCTTCCCTTGCTAAATTATTATATTTCTCAACTAATTTTGATGCACTATGATTATTTCTACCAGAAATCTTGCGTTGAAAGTTATCATTATTTGAAAAATTGTTATTATATTTATTTCTATCACCATTAACCTTAAAAGTTCTTTCATTCCTTCTAAAGTTACTTCTTCTTGTATTATTATTTCGGAATGTAACCATAATATTATTTTTTAATACTCACTATACATCGATTATTTTTGGCTAAATCTTTGATGACATATTTAATATAATATCCATTTTTTTTTAAAATTTTTTTCACTATATCTGTTTGATTAAAAGCAATCTCAAGAATTAAAATGCCATTTTTTTTTATAAGTCTGGACGAATTATAAATAACTCTTGTAATTTTTAATAACCCATCTAAACCACCATCTAAAGCTGATATAGGCTCATAATCATAAACATCTTTTTCCAAATACTTCAAGTTAAATTTCTTGATGTATGGGGGATTTGATACTATCAAATCATATTTGCCATAGTTAAAATTGTCAACATCTGATTTAAATAACTTTATTCTATCTATTAAACAAAGTTTTTTTGCATTAAGCATGCAAATATCAAGAGTTTTCTTACAAATATCAATTCCAGTGCCATAAAAACCTTTCCTCTCCTTTAAAATTGACAGTAATATACAACCTGAGCCAATGCCTACATCCAATATTTTTAGCTTGGATTTATTTTTTGTTAATTTTAAAGTTTGCTCAATAATAATCTCCGTGTCCGGTCTTGGAATGAGAACATCTTTAGTCACATTAAATTCATATTTCCAAAATTCTTTTTTACCAATTAAATATGCTATTGGTTTATGTTTTGAACGCTGCTTGATTAAATTGTTGTAAAGTTTAATTTCTTTATTTAACAAATTTTTATTAGAATTTAAAATTACATCTATTCGACTCTTCTGAAAGACTTTTGACATTAAAATTTCACTATCAAGTTTATATGATTTGATACCACTCTTTTTTAATATACTGTCTCCCTTTTTTAAAGCTTCAAAAATTTTCATCTACCTTTTAAAGATTACTTAAACTTTCTTCTTGAGCTCTTAATAAGAGTGACTCGATCATTTCATCAAAAGCTTCACCCTCTAAAAACTCCTCAAGTTTGTGTAAAGTTACATTAATTCTATGATCTGTAACTCTTCCTTGGGGGAAATTATATGTTCGTATTCTTTCAGACCTGTCACCTGTTCCAATTTTACTTTTTCTATCTTTTGATCTTTCTTGATCAATTCTAGATCTCTCTAACTCGTATAACCTCGCTCTTAAAATTTTTAAACCCTTAGCCTTATTTTTATGCTGTGATTTTTCATCTTGTTGAGAAACAGAAATTCCGCTAGGTATATGTGTAATTCTTACGGCACTATCTGTTGTATTTACAGATTGTCCACCAGGTCCACCAGCTCTAAAAACATCTATACGTAAATCAGCGTCATTTATTTTTAAATCAACTTCTTCAGCCTCAGGTAATACAGCTACAGTTGCTGCAGAAGTATGTACTCTACCCTGAGTTTCAGTATCTGGAACTCTTTGAACCCTGTGGACACCACTTTCATATTTTAGAGTAGAATAAATATTAATCCCTTTTATAGATGCGATAACCTCTTTTAACCCTCCTGCCTCACTTTTTGAAATTGATATTATTTCTAAAGACCATTTTTTTTTGTTGCTCACTTTTTCATACATTTTAAAAAGATCCGAGGCAAATAAACTAGCTTCAAGGCCTCCAGTTCCTGCTCTTATTTCAATAATTACATTTTTTTTATCTGCATCATCTTTAGGTAATAAAAATAATTTTAAATTTTTCTCAATTTTTTCATAATTCTCTTCTAAATCTTTTAGTTCAATTTCAACCATTTTTAATAACTCTGAGTCTGAATTTTTATCGATAAAAATTTTTTTTAATTCACTTTTATCCTTTTCAAATGATAAATATTTTTTTGCATCTCCAATTATTTCATTTAAATCAGAGTATTCTTTTGATTTTTCAGCAAAAAATTTTTTATCAATATTACCAGAGGATAATTCTTTTTCTAAATTTGCGTGTTTGGTTATCAAATCATTGATAGTTTTTTCAGGAATCATCTTAATTATTTTCTAACTCAGAGGCCTTTTTTTCAACCTCAAAGACAACCTTGTCAATCATATCATTGGTGAAAACTTTTTCTGATTGTATTCCTGATAAATACAACATGTTACTTCCTTTTTTGCCACCAGTGATGCCAACATCTGTCATCGCAGCTTCTCCAGGACCATTAACCACACAACCAATTATTGAGAGTGTTATGGGTTTTGTAATATGTGAGAGTCTTTTTTCCAATAATTTTACAGTTTCAATCACTTCAAAACCTTGTCTAGCACATGAAGGACAAGAAATAATTCTTACGCCTCTCTCTCTTAAATTTAATGATTTAAGTATTTCGTTTCCAATTTTAACTTCTTTCACAGGATCATCAGATAATGATATTCTGATCGTATCTCCGATACCTTCTAAGAGTAATGTTCCTAGTCCAATAGAAGATTTTATACTTCCTGATATAAAACTTCCTGCTTCAGTTATTCCTAAGTGTAATGGATATTCAATTTTTTTTGAGAGCTGACGATAGGCTTCAACTGATAAAAAAATATCTGAGGATTTAACACTTATTTTCAAATTTTCAAAATTTTCATCTTCTAAAATTTTTATATTTCTTAGAGCACTCTCGACTAATGCTTCTGGACAAGGCTCTTTAAATTTTTCTAAGATATCTTTTTCTAATGAGCCTGCGTTAACACCTACTCGAATAGAACAATTATTTGAAATTGCTGCTCTAACAACCTCTCTAATTTTATTAATGTTTCCTATGTTCCCTGGATTTATCCTTAAACAACTGGCACCATTCTCAGCTGCTTCTATCGCTCTTTTAAAGTGAAAATGAATATCTGCAACTATGGGCACATCAACATGTTTTACAATTTCTTTAAGTGCTTTTGTTGACTCCTCATCAGGGCAAGAAACTCTAACTATATCAGCGCCTTCTTTATGGATATCATTTATCTGGTTAATGGTAGCTTTTATATCTGTGGTTAAAGTATTTGTCATAGACTGAACTGTTATAGGGTTATCGCCACCAACCATTACTTTACCGACACTGATTGCTTTTGTTTTCCTTCTTTTAATATCTCTAAATGGTCTTATGCTCATAACTAATTATCTAATTTAAACTCTTTATGTAAAGCAATTAATGCTTTTTTAGTATTTCTTTTGTCAATCAAGACTGATATTTTAATTTCAGAAGTTGAAATAACTTGAATATTTATATTTTTTTTTGCAAGTGCTTGAAACATTCTAAATGTTACTCCAGGTGTTGTAACCATTCCAACCCCTATAATTGAAAGTTTAGATACATTTTTTTTTAACAATAATTTTCTAAATTTAATATTTTTGTTGTCTTCAATTATCTTTTTAGTTTTGTTTAAATCATCTGTTTTAATGGTAAATGTTAAATCGGTTTCATTACCGTTCGCTGAAATATTTTGAACAACCATATCAACATTAATTAAATTTTTTGATAAAGGTTTAAATATCATTGCAGCAACGCCAGGTTTGTCTTTAACTCCTACTAGAGTAACTTTGGCATCATTTTGGGTTGAGGAAATACCTGCAATAATTTTATTATTAACAATATTTTTTCTTTTTGTGATCAATGTTCCAGGTTTTTTTTTAAATGAAGATTTTACCTCTATATTGATCCTATTTAAACGCGCATCCTGAATTGAAACTGGCTGCATAACTTTTGCACCTAGAGACGCCATTTCCAACATTTCTTCGTAAGAAATTACTTTTATTTTTCTTGCTTTTTTTAATTTATTTGGATCTGTTGTATAGACACCCTCAACATCAGTATAAATTATACATCTCTCTGCCTTAAAAAATTTAGCCAACATAATTGCACTAGCATCCGACCCACCTCTGCCAATCGTTTTTATTCTTTCATTAGTATCAATACCTTGAAAACCAGTTATAATTGGTATTCCACCTTTTTTGAGATAATCCAAAATTTTTTTTTTATAAATAGATAAAATCTTTGCATTTTTATGGCTGCCATAAGTTACAATTGGTATTTGCCAAGATAACCAAGATCGAGATTTTAAGCCAATATGTGACAATCTTGCAGCAATTAAAGAGCATGCTACTTGTTCACCAGATGAAACTAGAACATCATACTCAGAAGGTAAAAAATTTTCACTTATCCTCTTTGACTTTCTTATCAAATCGTTTGTAACACCACTCATAGCTGAAGATACTACAATAAGTTTATACCTTTTTTTATGATATGAATTAATAATGTTGGCCACATTTTTAATTCTTTCAATGCTACCTACAGATGTTCCCCCAAATTTTAAAACTACAATTTTCATGAATAAATATTTTTAAATTAAAATATTGATTAAATTCATCTTGAATATAAAATTTACTTATTATGAAAACTAACACAATTAATAAAAAAGAAATAGAAAAATTTTCTAAAATTGCTGAAGAATGGTGGGATCCCAATGGAAAATTTAAACCATTGCATAATTTTAATCCTCTAAGGATTTCTTATTTAAAAGAAAATATCATTGAAACTTTCAATCTTCAAAAAAAAGATAAGATTCTTTCCGGTGTCAAAATTTTAGATATTGGTTGTGGTGGAGGATTATTATGTGAGCCTATGTCAAGACTTGGTGCAGAAGTTTTTGGAATGGACGCATCTGAAAAAAATATAGAGGTAGCAAAAATTCATGCAAAAAAGAGTAGCCTAGATATTGAATATTTTTGCTCATCACCTGAAAAATTTCAGTCAGATTTAAAATTTGATGTTATACTTAATATGGAAATTATCGAACATGTAGAGGATGTAGATTTTTTTCTAAAGTCATGCGCAAAGTTTTTGAAGAAAAATGGTATTATGTTTGTTGCAACATTAAATAAAACATTAAAATCTTATCTTTTTGCAATAATAGGTGCTGAATACATTCTTAGATGGCTTCCAATCGGAACACATGAGTGGGAAAAATTTGTAAAGCCTGAGGAGTTAATTAGCATAACAAAAAAATATGATCTTACTTTAAACGATTTGAAGGGAGTTAAACTTAATTTATTTACCAATAACTGGGAGTTAAGTACTGACAAATCGGTTAACTATATTGCTAAATTTATTAAGATATAATTTAAATTTAATTGTTTTTATCTTCTATCCAAGGAATTATTTCTGTATCAATTCCCTCTTCTCTTAAATCTTTAATCTCTTCTCTTGACGCAGTGCCATAAATTCCTTTATCTTTTTTTTTATTTTTATAATGAATAGATCGAGCTTCATAAGCAAAATTTTCACCAACATATTCAAAATTTTTCTTAATAAATTTTTGATATTCTTTAATTTTTTCATTAATTTTCCGATATTTATGATCCTTAATGTTGATATCTTTTTTCCATGACTTATTTAAAAATTTTGGTGCCATAAGAGTTTTTTCAACTTTTATTGATCCACATTTATGACAATTAAGATAATTTTTTTTTCTTAGTTTTTCATATTCCAGTGAAGATGCAAACCAACTATCGAATAGTAATCTGCATTTTTTACATTTTAATTTATACTTGATCATTAATATTAATTAATTACTTAATTTAATATTTCAACTTATTAACTTCTATAATCTGAGTTAATTTCAATATATTTTTTTGTCAAGTCCATGGTATAAGTAGTAAATTTTTTTGAACCTTTAAAAATATTTATATTGATATCAATATTGTCATTTTTCATATAATTTACAATATCAGACTCATTGTAGTTTAAATTTAATTTTCCGTTATTAATAATGGAAAATTCACCAAATTTTATAGCCAACTTGTCTAGGTTTATCTGAACATTTGATTTTCCGATTGCCATTACAATTCTGCCCCAATTTGGATCTTCGCCTGCTATAGCGGTTTTTACTAAAGGTGAATTAGCAACTGAAAAACCAATCTTTTTTGCATCATCCTCATTTTTGCAATTTTCAACGTTAATAGTTATAAATTTTGATGCTCCCTCCCCATCTAAAACTACTCTTTTGGCTAAACTTAATAAAACTTTTTTTAATGCTACCTCAAAATCTTTTATTCTTTTATCATTGTAATTCTTAATTCTTGGGTGCTTTACTTTGCCAGTCGAAAAAATACTTACCATATCATTAGTACTTGTATCCCCATCACAACTAATTGCATTAAAAGTTGTCGAAATGTTTTTTTTAAGAAGTTTTTTTAAAATTTCATTAGTTATGTCCGCATCAGTGAAAATATAAGCTAATGTTGTAGCCATATTGGGCTGAATCATTCCAGACCCCTTAGCAATACCAAAAATCTTAACAGAACTACCAGCAATTTTGCAATTTTCCATCGACATTTTAGGCTGTGTGTCTGTTGTCATAATACCTAAAGCTGCTTTCATCCATATGTACTTGTTCTGAGTATATCTTATATTTTTTACTAAAACTGGAATCTTATTTTTAATTTTATCTTCTGGGAAAATTTCTCCAATCGTGCCAGTACAGCCAAATATTATCTCTTTTGGTTTAACTATTTTTGGATTATCTTCATCCTCCTTCTGTTTTGTAGTTAGTTCTTGTGAAATTAAGTCTGCTATTTTTTCAAGACTTCTGTATCCTTGTCTACCTGTAAAACAATTTGCATTTCTAGCATTAACTAATAGCGAATATATTTTTTTCGAGTTTTGATTTAAGTTCCATTTTATATTTTCAGAGATAATTTTTGATTGTGTGTAGACAGAAGCATAATTTGCTCCATCTCTAAAATAAAACATTACTAGATCGTCTCTAGTATCTTTATAAAGATCTGCACATACACAAGAAATTGAGACACCATCAATATGATCTAAATCTTGATATTCTAACATTCTCTTATTTTTTGATTTAGACAATAAAAAATTAGGTAAATTTAGACCCATTGTATTTAAAATATTTATTTATTAACTATATTAAAGGATATAATTAAATAATAAATCAAAAATCAATGTTTAATCCTTTAAATCTTATTTCAAAATTCATCAGATCAGGTAATCAGAAGGAGCTAGATAGGTTAAAAAAGATCACTCAAAAAATAAATTCTCTAGAGGAAAATACAAAAAAACTTAGGGATAATGAGTTCCCTTATAAAACTTTAGAATTAAAGGAGAAATTAAAAAATGGTATTGAAATAAATGAATTGCTGCCAGAAGCTTTTGCGCTGGTGAGAGAGGCATCCAAAAGAATTAGAAATGAAAGGCATTTTGACGTTCAAATTGTTGGAGGGATAGTATTGCACGAGGCAAAAATTGCTGAAATGCGAACAGGAGAAGGTAAAACATTAACAATAACTCTAGCAGCTTATTTGAATGCTCTATTTGAAAAAGGAGTCCATATTGTTACCGTAAATGACTATTTGGCAAAAAGAGACTGTCTGGAAATGGGAAAAATTTATAATTTCTTAGGAATGTCCTCTGGGTACATAAATAATATTCAAGACGATGGAGAAAGAAAAAAAAATTATGATTGTGATATCACCTATGCAACCAATAGTGAATTAGGCTTTGACTACCTCAGGGACAATATGAAATATTCTAGGGATGAAATGGTTCAAAGAGAACATTTTTTTTCAATAGTCGATGAGATCGACTCTTGTTTAATTGATGAGGCTAGAACACCATTAATCATATCTGGTGCAGCAGAGGATAAAACTAACAAATATCTTGCCGTAGATAAATTAGTTAAAAGATTAAACAAAACTGATTATGAAATTGATGAAAAAGACAGGAATATTTTATTAACAAATGATGGGATAAATACTGTAGAAAAAATTTTTTCTGAAACAGGTATATTAAAAAATAACAATTTTTACGATCCAGAAAATTTAAATTTGGTACATCATGTAAATCAAGCTTTAAGAGCCAACTATTTATTTGAAAAAGGTAAAGACTATATTATTAAAGACAATTCTTTAAAGATTATTGATGAACTTACAGGAAGAATCCTTGAAGGTAGGCGATTTGGTGACGGACTCCACCAAGCTTTAGAGGCTAAAGAGAAAATTGAAATCCAATCTGAAAATCAAACATTAGCATCCATAACTTATCAAAATTATTTTAAACTATACAGAAAACTCGCTGGTTGTACTGGAACAGCAGCAACAGAGTCAGAAGAATTTTTTGAGATTTATAATTTACCGGTTGTAATTATTCCAACGAATAAAAAAATGATAAGAAAAGATTTAAATGATCAAATTTTTAGAACTGAAAAGGAAAAAAACAATGCCATAATTAAAAAGATTAAAGATCACAATAAAGCTGGACAGCCATTGCTAGTTTTTACATCTAGTATAAACAAGTCTGAAATCTACTCAAAGTTACTAGATAAGGAGAAGATTTTTCATGTAGTTTTAAATGCAAAAAATCATGAAAACGAAGCTGAAATTATCTCCAATGCAGGTAAAAAAGGATCTGTGATAATAACAACAAGTATTTCAGGAAGAGGTGTAGATATTCAGCTAGGAGGAAAAAAAGATACTACAAATAGTGAAAAATTAGTTGAAAACAAAAAAGAGATAAAATCATTAGGCGGTTTATTCGTAATTGGCACTGAGAGAATGGAGTCAAGAAGAGTTGACAATCAAGCTAGAGGTAGATCGGGACGTCAGGGTGATGAAGGAAGTTCAATTTTTTATGTAAGTTTAGAAGATGATTTAATGAGAATTTTCGGATCAGACTCAATGAACAGCATGCTTAAAAAATTAGGCCTAAAAGACGGTGAGAGTATTGATCATCCATGGATCAATAAAGCTTTAGAGAGAGCACAGCAAAAAGTAGAGGCAAGAAACTTTGATATTAGAAAAACTCTTATTAAATTCGATAATGTTTTAAATGATCAAAGACACGTAATTTTTTCACAAAGAAAAGAGGCTATGGATAGTGAAAAAATTTTTGAATATTCTGCAAATTTTTTGAATGAGATTAGGGAAAATTTAATAGAATTAAAAATCCAAAAGATTGCAAATCCAAAGAGTTCCCTTTTTGAAAGTCAAATCAAAACTCTTATGGGAAAAAACTATAATGAAGAAGAATTAAAGATTTTATTAGAAAAAAAAGACGATGAGTTGATGAAATTAATTTCAGATAAGTTTTATGAAACTCGAGAAGAAAGAATTAAACTTTTAGGAGAAAATCAAGCAAGACAAGTAGAAAAAAGAATCTTTTTACAATCTATAGATATTAATTGGAAATCACACATACAATATTTAGAGCAATTACGCCAAGTAATTGGTTTAAGATCTTACGGACAAAGAGATCCACTTATCGAGTACAAAAAAGAAGCTTTCACTTTATTTGAGGATTTATTAAAAAAACTTAAGCAAGATTATATAGTTGTTCTCATGAATCTTAAATTTATGGAGACGTCAATTGGTAAACCAGAAGAGAAGACTAATGAGGAAAAATCGATTAGCCAAATTAATAAAAAAGTAAAAAGAAATGAACCTTGTCCCTGTGGATCAGGAAAAAAATATAAAAAGTGCTGCGGAAAATTATAAAAAAATTATTAATACTACCAAAATAAGTATAACTATGGATGGTATAAGCAATTTTTTTTTCTGCAAAATTTCAAAAATTTCATTACGTTGAACTTTAAGAGAACTCAAATCTGCTGTATTTGTTACAAAACCTTTGTTTCTACCTATTTTTAAGAATTTATTTTTTCTATTATTAAAAACTTCTTCTCCTGACATAGATTGAAAATAGTCCAAACTCTTTGATAGTGAGTTTTGAACATTTTTTAAAATTAAATCTTTATCTCTGTGTGCACCACCAATAGGCTCCTTAATAATTTCGTCAATCACATTTAACTCAAGTAAATTTTTTGCAGAGAGTTTCATTGCTTTAGCGGCATCAAGCATTTTTTTCGGATCCCTCCATAAAATTGTTGCACATCCCTCAGGTGAAATGACGGAATAGATTGCATTTTCCAACATCAAGACTTTGCTTGAAGAGGCTAGAGCTATAGCTCCACCAGAACCGCCTTCTCCAATGATAATTGCTATTGTTGGAACTTTTAAATTCATGCAACATTCTATTGATTTTGCAATTGCTTCGGCTTGACCTCGCTCTTCAGCACCTACCCCTGGATAAGCTCCAGGTGTATCTATAAATAATACTATTGGTATTTTAAATTTGTCAGCTAACTCCATAAGGCGTATAGTTTTTCTATAACCCTCAGGTCTCATCATACCAAAATTTCTCTCTATTCTACTATCTAGATCATCTCCCTTTTCTTGACCAACTACTAATATTGACTGATTTTTAAATCTTGCAAAACCTGCAATGACTGACTTGTCTTCACCATAATATCTGTCACCAGATAATGAAATAAATTCGCTAAATAAATTATCAATAAAAAATTTTGATTTAGGTCTATCTTCGTGCCTTGCAACCATAGTAGTTTGCCAAGCATCAAGGTTTGAATAAATTGATTTTAATTTATCATTTATCTCCTCTTCAGTTTTAGAGATTTTTTTAGTATCTACTTCAGATATACCGCCCTGATTATATGGATCTTTAAGTTTTTCTAGCTCTTCATCTAATTCTTTTAACTCTTTTTCAAAATTGAGGTAGTTTTTCATTATTTTTTTATAAAGATTACTTAACTAACAAAAAAGGCGATAAAATGGTATTGAATTAAACATATATTTGTTATTTAATGAATTACTCTTTAAAAAAATAAGTTTTATTATCGGGAGAGACTATTTTTTAGCGCCGAAGGAGCAACCACCCCGGAAACTCTCAGGCAAAAGGACCGATCGAAGCATAACACTCTGGAAAGAGATTGATTTCCGCCGAAGGAGCAAAACTCTCAGGCAAAAATACAGATGGGGTACGAATTAAAGTGCTATGCAAGAAAAATACGTTAAAATTAATAACTTACAAGTATCTGAAAAACTATTAAACTTTGTAAATGATGAATTATTGAAAGATACAGACATATCTTCTGAGAGTTTTTGGTTGGGTCTCGAAAAAACTCTTGATGAGCTTGCACCAAAAAATAGAGAATTTATTAAGTTAAGAGAGGATTTACAAAAAAAAATAGATAATTGGCATATCAAAAACAAAGGTAAAGAATTTAATTTAGTAGAGTACAAAAAATTTTTATTAGAAATTGGTTATTTAAAAAATGAGGGGCCTGATTTTAAAATAGAAACTAAAAATGTGGATGAAGAGATTGCAAATATAGCTGGACCTCAATTAGTAGTGCCCATCATGAATGCAAGGTATGCGTTGAATGCTGCGAATGCAAGATGGATGAGTTTATATGATAGTCTTTATGGTACTGATATAATTGAACAGTCTGATGATAGCGTATCTGAGAGATATGACCCTCTAAGGGGTGAAATGGTAATTAAATATGGTAGAAATTTTTTAGATAAGTACTTCCCATTAGCTGGACTAAGTTGGAGTCAAATTACAAGTTTAGCTGTAAAATATGGTAAATTAAAAGTTTTAAAAGGTGCTGATATTTTTGATTTAGTAGATGAAAATAAATTTATTGGACACAGGGGTGAAAATGATAATCCATCTGCAATTATTCTAAAAAATAACGGTTTACATATTGAGGTTCTAAAAGACGCTAGAGCGTTTGCTGCTCAACAAGATCATGCTGGTATTAGCGACATAATACTGGAGTCTGCAGTGTCAACAATTTGTGATAATGAGGATAGTGTCGCCGCAGTTGACTCGGAAGATAAAATTATTTGTTACCGAAATTGGCTAGGCCTTATGAAAGGCAATCTAAAATCAAAATTTGAAAAAGAAGGTAAATTATTTGAGAGAAAACTAAATCCACACAGAAGTTATATCTCAAGAAATGGTAAAGGTTTAAAGTTACATGGTAGAAGCCTTTTGCTTATAAGAAATGTTGGTCATTTGATGACTAACTCATCAATTTTATTAAGTGATGGAAGTGAAATACCTGAAGGAATTATGGATGCATTTATAACAACAGCAGCTGCACTACATGACATTAAAAACAAAACCAATTCAAGAACTGGATCTGTGTATATAGTAAAGCCTAAAATGCATGGTCCAGATGAGACCGCGTTTACAGATTTAATTTTTTCTAAAGTTGAGGATGTTCTAAATTTACCTAGGTATACTTGTAAAGTTGGTATTATGGATGAAGAAAGAAGAACGTCTGCAAATTTAAAAGAATGCATTAGAAGTCTTAAAAATAGAGTTTTTTTCATAAATACTGGTTTCTTAGATAGAACTGGTGATGAAATGCATACATCAATGGAAGCTGGCCCTATGATTAAAAAAGGTGATATGAAATCATCTAAATGGATCAACGCTTACGAAAATAATAATGTCGATATTGGTCTGAAATGTGGGTTTTCAGGAAAAGCACAAATTGGAAAAGGAATGTGGGCAATGCCAGATAAAATGAAAGATATGATGGGTCAAAAAAAAGGTCACTTAAAAGCAGGAGCAAATTGTGCATGGGTTCCATCTCCAACAGCAGCTGCTTTACATGCTTTACATTATCACGAAATAAATATTTTTAATGAACAAAAAAAATTAATGGATAGAGAGCCAGCTAAAATTGATGATTTGTTAACAATACCAACAGCAGATCGACCTAATTGGTCTGTAGAAGATATAAATAAAGAAATTTCTAACTCTGCACAAACTTTATTGGGTTATGTTGTAAGATGGATAGATCAAGGTGTAGGTTGTTCTAAAGTACCTGATATTAATAATATTGGTTTGATGGAGGATAGAGCAACTCTTAGAATTTCATCTCAGCATATAGCCAACTGGATCCATCATGGAATTACAACAAAAATACAAGTAACTGAAATAATGAAAGAGATGGCAAAAATAGTTGATAAGCAGAATAAAAATGATCCATTATATGCCAAAATGAGCAGTGATTATGAAAACTCTATAGCATTCCAAACTGCTTGTGATTTGGTGTTTAAGGGTAAAGAACAACCTTCAGGTTACACAGAACCATTACTTCATTCAAACAGGTTAAAAAAGAAATCTAATCTTGGTTCGAAATCAAATTAGATCGATTTTTAAAAGCAGAAATTAAAGTCCCATCATCCAGACTTTCTATTTCACCACCTACCGGTAAACCTTGGGCGAGCTTAGTAATTTTTACTTTGGAATTTTTTAAACATTCTTGAATATAGTAGGCGGTCGTTTGACCTTCTATTGTGGCGCTCGTAGCTAAAATTACCTCCTCAATTTTGTCTTTTTTAACCCTCTCTACTAAAGAGTCGATTAATAAATCTTCTTTTCTATTTCCTGAAGATGAGATTGTACCACCAAGAATATGAAAATATCCCTGAAATATATTAGAGCTCTCGATGGACCATTGGTCTGCTATATTTTCAACCACACAAATTTTATCATATTTTTTGTCTAAAATTTTACAATTTTCATAATCACATTTTATTAAAACAGATTTTAGAGCTCCACAAATTGTACATCTAGAAATATTTTTATAAACATCTGTTAATGATTTTGCTAGAGGCTTTACTAATTCGTCTTTGTTATTAATTAATTTTAAAAGAATTCGCTTCGCTGATTTTGGTCCCAAACCAGGTAATTTTGATATTAGTTTGATTAACTGATCTATCTCATCACAATTTTGCATATTCTATAAAGGCCATTTAAATCCAGGAATACCAAACCCACCCGTTGCTTTTGAAATTTCCTCACTTGTTTTTGATTTGAGTTGAGATTTAGCACTATTATGAGCTGCAACAATCAAATCCTCAATTATGGTTTTGTCCTCTTTCAGAATTTCATTAGATAACTCTATTGTTTGCATTTCTCCATCTCCATCCAAAGTTATCTTTACAGAATTTGATCCTGAAACTCCTACAACTCTAATTTCTTTAATCTTTTGCTGGCTTTCCTTCATCTTTGCTTCAAGCTCTTTAGCTTTATCTAATATTTTACTAAAATCAGTCATTATCAACTCCGTTTTTGTTTAAATTTACATCTATTAATTCGGCATCAGGGAATCTTTCCTGAACACTTTTAAATATTTTTGAGTTTTTCATTTCATCAATCAATACTTTCTTAACATTTTTTTGTTTATCATTTATAGACATTTGTCCTTTTAATTTACTAAAAGTAATAATCCATCTTTCATCAGTCCATTCAAAAAGTTTTGACGATAGATTTTTTACAAAATCTTTGTCTAAACTTTCATTAAAAGATATTTCAATTCTATTTTTTTCAAATTTTACAAGATTAACGTTTTTTTCTAATTCATATTTTAGTTTTATTTCCTTTTTATTTGAACAAACTTCAATTAAGTTCTCAAAAGTATTTATATTAATTTTATTTTCTGCTTTAATTTCCGTTTGAATTTCTGGTTTATTTTTATCTTCCTGTGAAATGTTCTTTATTTGATTGACTGTTTTAGATGTTGTCTCAGTTTCTGAATTCTTGTCTAGATTTTCACTTTTTGTATGAACCTCAATTTTTTCAACTTTATTTTTAAATTTTGCAGAACTTAAATACATCATTCTTATTAGGATCATTTCAATTGAAAAGTGTGGATTAGAAACTATTTCTAACTCATCAAGTGAAGAGATGACAAACTGCCAAAATAATATTAATATTTCCGCGTCTACTTGATTTGACAGACTTTTAATTTTAAAAAATTCTTCATCATTCAGAGAAAAATTTGTGCTTTCTAAAGTTAATGAATTAATATTTTTGAAGTAATAAAGTATCTCTAAGAAATCATTAATAAAAACCTTTGGTTCAACACCTTGATCATAAATCTTTCTATAAGTACTTATTACTTTTGTTTCTTCACCGTTTAAAATTAGCTCTAACAAATAGATTAATTGGGATTTATCAAAGTATCCAAAAATTCTCTGCGCTGAATTTAAATCTAATTCTTTTTCCTCACCCAAACTTAATAATGCTCTATCTAACAAAGATAAGGCATCTCTGACAGAGCCTTCTGAAATTTTTACTATAAGCTTTAAAGCATCGTCTGTTATTTTTCCATTTTCTTTATCTTTAATTATTTTAATATATTCTAATAATTCAGGTGATTTAACTCTAGACAAATCAAATCTTTGACATCTAGAAACTACAGTAACTGGAATTTTTTTTATTTCTGTCGTTGCGAAAATAAATTTCAAATATTCTGGCGGTTCTTCTAAGGTTTTTAATAAGGCATTAAATGCTTGTTTGCTCAACATATGGACTTCATCAATTATAAAAATTTTATATTTAGCAGATGTTGGTCCATATCTAGAAAATTCAATTAAATCTCTTACATCATCTACACCTGTTTTGCTCGCTGCATCCATTTCAAGAACATCAATATGACTTGAATTAGTTATTGCATCACAATTATCACATTTTACTTTACATTTATTTTCTATTCCATTTAAACAATTTAATGTCTTTGCAACAATTCTTGCTGTTGTAGTTTTTCCAACCCCTCTTATTCCAGTGAACAAATATGCATTTGGTATTTTGTTAGCTTTAATTGAGTTTATAATGGTTTCAGTAAGAACCTTTTGACCAATAAGATCATCAAAAGTTTGAGGTCTATATTTTAGTGCTAATACTTTTGATTTACTATTCATAAATTTAATAAGGAGACTAGAACCTGAATAACTGTCTCTACGACTGCCTCCGTTAAGATCTGGTCGGGTTCAAGCGGCATCCACCTCTAGCCTCCAAGTGTATTATAGCAGTAATGTTTTCTAAACCACAAGAAATAATAAAAATTACTTTTCTCGTATTTCGTCAGCTTCAAAAACACCTAAAACGTGAAAATCTTGACAATGTAAACCTAATTCCTCTAATGATTTTTTAACTTTTACATCCTCTATATGACCATCAAGATCACATAAAAAAAAATAAGAGTCGAAGGAATTTTTTTCAGGGTAGCTTTGTAGTTTGGTTAAGTTTACACCATTGATAGCAAAGCCACCTAGTGATTGATATAAGGCTGCTGGTTTACTTTTTAATTTAAATAGAAAAGATGTAATATATTTTTTGTCACCATATTCTGGTTGAAAGATGTTTTTACCCATAATCAAAAACCTAGTAAGATTTCCTTTTTCATTTTCAATATTTTTTTTTATTATTTCTAATCCATATATTTCTGCACTTAAAGTAGAGGCTATTGCAGCATTTTTATTATCTTTAATTCTAGATATCATTTCTGCTGATCCAGCTGTATCTGCTCTAACGTGTTCAATTAAATTATTTGATTTTATAAAATTTGAACATTGTGAGAGTGCTTGCGAATGAGAGTAAACATTTTTTATGTCAGAAATTTTTGTACCAGGGAGTACTAACAAATTGTGCTCAATTTTTTGAAAATATTCTGAGTAAATATTTAATCGATATTTAAATACCAAATATTCGATTCCTATATTTCCAGTAATTCTGTTAGACTCTGGTATAATTATTCTTGAGGATGGATCTTCTGAAGCTTTTAAAAAACATTCATCAAAAGTCTTACATGGTATTATCTTAGCTTTTGGGGCAACAGATAAAGCAGCTAAATGTGAATATGCTCCAAATGTTCCTTGAAAATAAATTTTTTCCATCACGACTTATATTCCATAATTTTTTTAATAGCCACAAAATCCTCTTTTGTATCTATTCCAATTGAATGTGATTTGGCTAGAGCAACATTTATTTTAATTTTATTTTCTAAAGCTCTTAATTGTTCCAACTTATATTTGACCTCATTAGGAGACTGTTTATGTGATACAAAATCTTTAAGAGTTTTCATTTCGTAACAATAAATACCCATATGATGATATGTATTTGGATCTTTCTGTAAAGTTTTTCTTTTAAAATAAATCGCCTCTGGAAAATTTTTATGATTCAATTCTTCTTTTGTTTTTACTTTAACCATACTTTGATTGTCATAAAATTTTTTATCCAAAATTTTTGAAGCAAGAGTACCAATTTTAGAATTTGTATTTGTCATAAGTTGATTAAGATTCCTTATATCGTCAACATCAATTAAAGGTTCATCTCCTTGGAGATTCATCACTAAATCAATGTTTGGAAACTTGGTTTTTTGTAGGGCTTCATAGATTCTATCTGTTCCTGTACTATGTTTATTACTAGTCAAAACTGCTTCACCGCCATTTCTTTTAACATCATCGACGATTTCTTGATTTTCAGTTGCGACTAATACATCCCCAATTTTTGCTTTTTCAGCCTTCTTAAATACGTGAGAAATGATCGATAAACCATTAATTTTTAGAAGTGGTTTGCCTGGCAACCTAGTGGCTGCTAGTCTTGATGGGATTACAATTAGTGTTTTCATACGTCATTGTTATTTATTAGTACACCACAAGCAGAGGCAATAATATACATCAAATATATAAGCAATTTTTAATTTATAATGTTATACGTTCAAAATAAAATTTTATAAAATGGATTCTTTTGAAATAAACAAAATAGTAGCTGCGATATTACTTGTGGCTCTTCTTTTAATCGGAATTAGCAAACTATCTAGCGTGATTTTCTACGTTGAGAAACCTAAAACGCCAGGATACGTAGTTGATGTTGAACAGCCAGTGACTGCACAGCTAAAAACTGAAGGTGAAACCGTAGAGCAAAAAATAGATATCGCCGCTTTAATGGCAATGGGAGATATTGCAACTGGAGAAAAAGTTTTTAAAAAATGTGCGGCTTGTCATTCAATCGTAAAAGGTGGAAAAAATAATATTGGGCCCGCACTATACAATGTTGTTGGAAGAAAAATTGGTGTTGTAAATGATTATAAATATTCTAAAGCATTAGCTGGATATGGAAAGGAATGGACATTTGAGGAATTAAATGGGTATTTGATCAAACCTGCCAAATGGATCAAGGGAACAAAAATGGCATTTGCAGGATTGAGAAAAGAGAAAGATAGAGCTTCAGTAATCAAGTATTTAAACCAAAATTCAGACAACCCATTGCCTCTACCTTAATTTTCCAAAACAATAAAGTAAGATAGATTTTTGCACATGCACTCTATTCAGTGCTTGTGTCCAAACTTTTGATTGTTTACTAGAAAATACTTTTTCATCAACTTCATTGCCCCTTGGTAAACAATGGAGAAAAATACAATCTTTCTTTGCGTAACCCATCATTTTTTTATCAATCTTAAATTTTTTAAAACTTTTTGATTTTTCTAATTTATTTACTTTGTCATTGATTGAGATAACTTTATCAGAAAAAAGAACATCTGCGTTAAATGCAGCTTTTTTAGGACTTGAATAAATATCTATTTTATTCTTATTTTTTTGTATGTAGTCCATAATATTTTTATCTGGTTTATATTTTTTAGGACAACCAATTTTTAGTTTAAATGAGAATTTGATTGAAGCTGCAATTAGAGAATTTAAAACATTATTACAGTCCCCTATCCACGCAATATTCAATTTATGTATAGGCTTCTTCTTTATCTCTTCAACCGTGAAGATATCTGACAAAATCTGGGTTGGGTGAGATGAGGGGCTCAACCCGTTAATAACCGGAATTGATAAATATTTTTTAAATTCCTCTAGTTTTTTATCACTATCTGTTCTTAACATGAAAGCATTACCAAAATTAGATAGTATCTTAGCTGTATCCTCTATACTTTCACCACCTTTAGACAAATGAAGCTCATCAGGTCTTAATGTCAAAGCACTTCCACCAAGTTGTCTAATAGCTAGATAAAAACTTAGTCTTGTCCTTAAACTTGATTTCTCAAACATTTGAATTAATAATTTTCCTTTAAGAGGAGCGTCTTTATCCACATCAAGATGACTAAGTTTTTTTCTTAAATTTTTTCTTTTTTGCGCATCACTAATAATTTTTCTAAGATTTTTAGTTGAAATATCTTTTAAATTTATAAAATGTTTCATTTTAACTCATTCTTGAACATACATCATCAATAATTTTTAATGCTTGATTGATTTCTGTTTTTTTAACATTTAGTGGAGGTAGAATACGAATAACATTGTCAGCCGCACGTATAGTTAGTAATCTCTTATCCATCAATTTTTTAATAAACTTTGACTGATCTGTATAAAGCTGAACTCCAATTAATAAACCTTTTCCTCTTATTTCTCTAATAATCTTTGGATATTTTTTTTTTAAAAGATTTAAATTTATAAAAAAATATTTTGACAATTTCTTTACATTGTTTAAGAATTTTTTGCTTGAAACTATATCTATTACTGAATTCCCAACTGCCATTGCCAAAGGATTACCACCAAAAGTTGAACCATGAGTACCTGGTGTCATTCCAGAAGCTACTTTTTTATTCATTAAAACTGCACCAATAGGGAATCCACCACCGATACCTTTAGCGATAGGAACAATATCCGGTTTTATTTTTGAGCTTTCAAAAGCCAAAAAATCTGCTGATCTCGAAATTCCTGTTTGAACTTCATCTGCTATTAATAAAATTTTTTTTTTATTGCATAATTTTCTTAATTCTTTGAGGCACCAATCAGGAATCACTTTAATTCCTCCTTCTCCCATAATTGGTTCGATCATTATAGCTGCGGTATTTTTAGTGATTTTTTTTTTCAGAGATTTGTGATCTCCAAAAATAAAATGGTCAAAACCTGGAACTTTTGGTCCAAAACCCTCTACCATTTTTTTTGATCCACTTGCAAAAATTGCTGCGATAGTTCTGCCATGAAAAGAATTTTTTACACATAAAATTCTGTTTTTATGAGGTTTTCCAATTGAATAAAAGTATCGTCTAGCAACTTTAATAGATGCTTCAGTAGCTTCTGCACCGCTATTTTGAAATATAACGTAATCAGCAAAAGTTTTTTGACATAATTTTTTTGCTAACATTTCCCCTTCAGGAATTTTAAAAGCATTTGAAATATGCCAAAGTTTTTTAGATTGATTTTGTATTGTTTGAACTAGTTTGGGATGTGCATGACCTAAACAATTTACAGCTATTCCTTGAACGAAATCTAAATATTTAACTCCTTTAGAAGTGTAAAGATAGCTTCCTTTGCCTTTAGTAAAAGAAATTTTTTTTCTATTATAATTTTTTGCTAAAAAGCTCATTACAATGTTGTTTGTATAAACAAAAAAATTAAATACAAGTTGGGATTGAATATCATTTGAAATAATTCAATTTAAATAATGTTGATAACTGTAAATAATATGTTGTTTATTAATATTTTTTATCTGTATATTGTGTTTATATATTTTTTTAATACATTATATAGTAAATTATGAGTTGGACTGAGGAAAAAGTAAATAAATTGAGAGAACTTTGGGGGAAAGGAAACACTGCGAGCCAAATAGCTGAGATAATCGGCGGTATTACTCGAAATGCTGTTATTGGAAAAGCGCACAGACTTAACCTCTCAGCAAAAATCAAAACTAGAACAGTACCATCAAATGAAAGTTACAATAATATATCAGAAAAAAACAACAAGATTAAAAGAGGACGAAGAAGTAAATTTAAATCATTAATTATTGAAAAAGATTTTGAACCTGAAAATCCAAAACAACTTGAAGAGCTTGATGAAAATTCTTGTAAATGGCCAATTGGTCATCCGAATGAAAAATCATTTTATTTTTGTGGAAGAACATCATTAAAAGATTTTTCTTATTGTAAGCTTCATTTGCTCTACGCTTATCAACCAAAAGGAAAAAAAGAAGAGGCAATTGAAAAGGATGAAATTCCAGAATTTATTGGAAAAAAAATAAAATCTGCATAGTGAAATTTAATTTACATTATCTTTTTTCTTTGAATATTCTCCACCTTCTCTCCACATGTAAGAGTATTTTTCAACTTCGTCACTAAAAATTTTTTTTGCAGGTACGCCAATGTCAAAATTAGTTTTGTATTTGCCAGAAACAACGTTATCATACTTAAGCAACTTGAGCTGATCGACAGTTAACAGAGGTTTTGGCAATAATTGAAAAAATCTTGCTGTCATCATTGCTAAAGGAAGTGGGAATGGCACTAGAAGCCTTTTTTTATTTATCGAATTAAGTAAAATGTTTAAAATTTCTTTAAAAGTCAAAACCTCAGGCCCTATACACTCAATAACATTTGCATTAACTTTTTTCGAAATTACAAAATGAATAATATCAGTTAAATCTGAGCAATGAATAGGAGTAAATTTTGTTTTACCATAATAGTATAATGGGAATATCGGTAACCTACTTAATAATGTCATTAAATTGCAACTAAAATTATCTGAAGAGGAATAAACTATTGACGGTCTTAAAATTGTCGTGTTAGAAAAAATTTTTAAAATATCTTGTTCGCCATTTAATTTACTTTGAGCATACTTAGAATCTAATGCTTCATTAATACCCAATGCCGAGACATGAATAAATTGTTTTAGTTTATATTCCTTGCAAAGTTTAGCCAAAAGTGATGGGAAGACTGAATGAATATTTTTAAACGTGTTTCCATTTTTTTTTTCAAATAAAATTCCTATAAGATTAATACAAATTTCAGCTGACTCGAAAAGTTTTCTTATTTTATATTCATCAAAAACACTACATTCCTTTATATCAATATAACCCGCATTACCTTGGGTTTTAATTATATGACCTTTTTGATGAATATTTCTTGTAACTACAGTGACAATATAGTTATTTTTAGTTAACTTTCTTAAAAGATAGGTACCGATTTGACCAGTGCCTCCCCATATTAAAATTTTTTTCATATTTTCAATCAAAAAATAGACATTATTATTTAGTCTTATATATATAAATATATATGAGTAATATCAAAGTTTTTGAAAAGGATTTACCGGAAGATTTAGATTTATCAAATGAAAAATTCATTGGTTTAGATAATGAAGCTCTGGGTTTAGTGCTTGGTAGAGATCCCCTAACTTTAGTTCAATTAGGTCTAGAATCAAAAAATTTTTATTTGATAAAACTAAATAGAGATACTTATCATGCTCCAAATTTGGTTAAAGCACTATCCAATACAAATACTCAATATATCATGCATTATGCTAGACAGGACTTGTTGTGGTTAAAATATCACCTAAATGTTGAACCAAAAAATATTTTCTGCACGAAAGTTGCATCAAAAATTGCAAGAACCGCTAGCTCATACCACGGCTATAAAGATCTTGTCAAAGAATTGTGTGGAAAAGATATTTCAAAAAAAGAACAACAAAGTGATTGGGGTGATCCAAATCTATCAGAGAAACAAATTAAATATGCTGCTTCTGATACTGAGCATTTATTCGAAATAAGAAATAAATTGACTAAAATGTTACAAAGAGAGAAAAGGATAGATTTATTTAATAAATCTATGGAAGTGATACCTACTTTAGTTGATATGGAAATAGCAGGATACAAACTGTCAACTTTTGAACATTAACAATGAAAAAAAATTTTATCAAAACTGCAAAAGATGTGATAAATTTGGAAATTTCTGGATTAATCAAACTAAAAAAAAGTTTGAATAGTTCATTTAATCAGGCTGTAAAAGAAATTGCAAAGTGCCAATCTAAAGTAATCCTTTGTGGTGTTGGAAAAAGCGGTTTAATCGCAAATAAAATAGCAGCAACATTTTCTTCTGTTGGAACTCCAGCTTTTTTTTTGTCAGCAAGTAATTCATCTCACGGGGATCTTGGGAGTATCACAAAAAAAGACATTTTAATTTTGATAAGTTATTCTGGTGATACTAATGAATTAAAAAATATTATTCAGTATGCGAACAGAAATAAAGTTTTATTAATTGGTGTTATGTCAAAAAAGGACTCGATTTTACATAATGCTTCGGATATTAAGTTGTTGACACCTCAAGTCAAAGAGTCTGGTGGAATTGTACCAACCTCAAGTACTTCAGTCCAATTAGCACTTGGTGATGCTTTGGCTATATCGGTAATGAAACAAAAAAAATTTAATAAACTTGATTTTAAAAAACTACATCCTGCGGGCGCATTAGGAGCAAAATTAAAAACTGTAGAAGATATAATGTTGACCGGAAAAAAAATACCATTTGTTAATGAGAATTTAAAAATGGATGCAGCTTTAAAAATATTAAGTAATAAGAAACTTGGAATATTAATTGTACAAAACAAAAAAAAACAAACAACAGGAATAGTTACCGATGGTCAAATTAGACGATTTAATCAAGAAAACCCAAATTTACTGGACACTAATGTTAATAAAGTTATGACCAAAAATCCAATTAGTGTTGAAAAAAACGATTTAGCTGCAAAAGCTTTATCTATAATGAATAATAAGAAAATTACATCTTTATGTGTTTTTGATAAAAAGAACAAGAATAAGACAATTGGTGTGCTCCATGTACACACAATATTACAATCAAATATATCCTAGATGACAAATAATTTGGTAGTAAAAACATTATTTGGACTATCGACCTTAATTATAATTTTTTTTTTTGGCTATAAGTTTCTTAAAGAAGAAAAAAAAAATTCTTTAGAAAAAAAGACGATTGTTGAAGATATAGATACATCCTCAAACATAATAAAAGATGTAAATTATAGATCAAAAGATGAAAAGGGGAATGAATATATTTTGTATGCAAAGGAAGGACAAATTGATTTAAATAATAATAAGATAATATTTCTCACTAACGTTAAAGCAAGCATAAGTATGAATAATGGAGAAATCATAAATATTCAATCTGATTACGGAAAGTATAATACTAATAATTATGATACTATCTTTTCTAAAAATATTTTAATTGTTTACGCAGATAATAAAATTAAAGGAAATTATGTGGATTTTTCTTTTGATAAAAATTTACTGATAATTTCAAAAAATGTCGTTTTTTCCAGTCAAAAAAGTTTGCTTAATGCTGATGTAGTTGAAATTGATATTACAACCAAAGATATAAAAATTTTTATGTACGAAAAAGAGAAAAAAGTTAAAATACAATCAAATTAAAAATTATGGGAATAATCAAAAAATTTAGGATTAAGTCATTTAAGAGCACAAACACAATTATTGAATTTAAGAATATTTCGTTATCATACGGAAATAGACTTATATTAGATAATATTGACTTTAAAATAAATGAAGGACAAATTTTTGGAATGTTGGGACCTAATGGGGTTGGAAAATCCACTATTTTTAATCTTATTACTGGATTAATATCTCCAAAATTTGGTAAAATATTTATTAACGGTAATGATGCTACAAATTTTCCAATCTATTTAAGGACAAAACAATTTAAAGTTGGCTATGTTCCTCAGTATGGTGGTTATTTTAACGATTTGACTTTACATGATAATTTAAAAGCAATTAGTGAAATAATAATTACAGATAAAAACCTTAGACCTCAAAGAATAAATTATGTTATCTCAAAATTTGAGTTGGATAGCTTAAAAGATATAAAAGCTAAATATCTTTCTGGTGGCCAAAAAAGAAAATTAGTTCTTGCATTAGCCTTGTTAAGTGAACCAAAAGTTCTTCTTTTGGACGAACCATTTGCTGCTTTAGACGTATTAACGATAAAAATGCTTCAAGAAATTATTGTAAACTTGCAACAAGAAAGTCGTATTACTATTTGTATATGTGATCATCAAGCCAGAGATCTTCTTGCATGTGTTGATGTAGCAATGATTTTAAGCAATTGTAAAATTATTGCCCAAGACACGCCTTCAAATTTAGTTAAAAATATTAATGCTCAAAATGCATATTTTGGTGATAGTTTTAAAATAAACTAATCATTATGCCCAATCATATTATAATTAAAAAAAAAATCGCTAACTTTAAGAAAAAAATTTTTATAAGTGGCGATAAAAGTATAAGTATTAGATGGGTTCTCTTTGCTTCAATAGCCTCAGGTGTTTCAAAGGCTAAAAATCTGTTGATATCAGAGGATGTGCTTTCAGCAATTAATATAATTAAAAAATTCGGTATAAAAGTTGTTAGAAAAGAAGGTTTCTTAAAAATTTTTGGAAAAGGTATCAATGGATATAATTACAAAAAAAAAACTATAATAAATGCTGGAAATTCAGCAACTTTGGGTAGATTAATTCTCGGCATGATAATCAACTCCACCAAAACTATTAAGTTAATTGGAGATAAAAGTTTATCAAGAAGAGATTTTGAAAGAGTAACTTCTCCTTTATCAAAATTTGGAGCAAAATTTAAATTAAAAAAAAATTTCACTTTGCCACTCACGATTCGAGGATCAAAAATATTAAAACCTATTAGATATAACGAAAAGAGAGGTTCAGCCCAATGTAAAAGCGCAGTTATGCTTGCTGCAATGAGAGCCAATGGAACAACTTATATAAAAGCAAAAAAAAGCCGAGACCATACAGAAAAAATGATGAAAAATCTAAGCCTACCTTTAAGAGTGACTAGTAAGAAAAATTATGATTTAATTCAAGTTAAAAAAGTAAAAAAAGTTAGAACATTGAACTATAATATTCCTTCTGATATTAGTTCAAGCGCTTTTTTTATTGTTCTTACCGCTCTCTTAAATAGTTCTGAACTTGTTATAAAAAATGTAAATGTTAATCCATCTAGGATTGGCATTATTACTATTTTAAAAAAGATGGGAGTAAATATAGGATTTAAAAATAAAAAGATTTATAAAGGTGAAAAAATTGCAGATATAAAAATTAAGAGTTCTAAATCAATTAAGCCAATAAATTGTCCCTCTGAATTAAATGCAAGTGCTATTGATGAATTTTTAGTAATTTTTTTGGTTGCAGCAAAAGCGAATGGAATTTCTTATTTTAGAGGTTTAGCTGAATTAAATAAAAAAGAGAGCCCAAGATTAAAATGGGGCTCTAAAATCTTAAATAAGATAGGTGTTAAAAATATTGTAACTAAAAATTCCATTAAAATTTTTGGTAATCCAAACCTAAAAGTTAATAAAAAAATAGTTATTAAAGATTATCTTAAAGATCACAGAGTATTTATGACTAGTGTAATAGCCGCTTTATCTTTTGGTGGAATCTGGAAGATAGATGATTATAGAGCTATAAGAACCTCATTTCCTAATTTTTTAAAAGTAATAAATGAATTAAAAAGAAAATGAAAAAAAGAAAAAAAATAATTAAAATAGCTATTGACTCACCAGCTGCTGCAGGTGCGGGGACGCAGGCAAAACTAATTTCTAGACATTATAACTTATTACATCTTGATACAGGACGATGTTACAGATATGTTGCCAACTTAAAGATTTCGAACCCCTTAAACTATAATTTTAACTATATAAAACAAAAAATTAAAAAATTAAAAATTAAAGACTTACAAAATAAAAAACTTTTGACCGATAAAGTTGCAACTGAGGCATCAATCATAGCTAAGAATAAAAAGATAAGAAAATTAGTTCATTCTTTTCAATTGAATTGTGCCTATAACCCTCCACTTAAATATAATGGATCTTGTCTAGATGGAAGAGATATTACCTATAAAATTATACCTGACGCAGAGTTTAAATTTTTTATAACAGCTAATATTAAAACTAGGGCACAGAGACGATATAAAGAATTAAAACATTTAAATAAAAATATTGATTATAAAAATGTGCTAAAAAGCATCAAAAAACGTGATAAAAATGACTATTCTCGTAAAATATCCCCTCTTAAGAAAACAAAAGATTCTGTATTGATTAACACTACAAATTTATCTAAAAGAGCCTGCTTTTTAAAAATAAAAAAAATTATAGATAGAAAATTAAAAATTAATGGAAATTTATAAAGATTTAAACAACCCAGAAAACCAACAATTCGAGCAACTGTTAAATAGTCAACTATCAAAGATAAAAATTGAAGAGGGCAAAATAATAGAAGGTAAAGTTAATAAAATAACAGAAAAATATGTTTTCCTGCATGTAGATGGCCTTAAATCTGAACCTGTACTAGATATTAATGAGCTAAAGACTATGGGTTTAAGTGAAAAAATTAAAATTGGGGAAAAAATATCAGTCTTATTAGAAAAACTTGAGGATAAAATGGGTGAAGTTGTAGTGTCAGCAAGTAAAGCTCAAAAAATTAAAGGGTGGGATAAATTAGTTGAAGCTTATGAAAAAAAAGAACCAATAATGGGTAAAATCACATCTAAATGTAAAGGAGGCTGTATAGTTGAACACATAGATACTGGATCATTAATGTTTTTACCTGGCTCGCAAATAAGTGATAAACCTCTAAAAGATATTAGCCATCTCATGCACGAACCACAAAAGTTTGCGTTGATTAAATTAGATAAATTAAGAGGAAATGCTTGTGTTTCTAGAAGGGAAATTATCTCATCTTTTAAAAAAGAAGATAAAGCAAAGATCGTCGATAAATACAAAGTTGGAGACATTATTAAAGCAGCTGAAGTGAAAGGCTATAGTTCTTTTGGATGTTTTTTCAATGTTAATGGCGAATTAGATGTACTTGTCCATCTTCAGGAAATAAGCTATAGCAGAGTCAATCATCCTGATGAAGTATTTAATATTGGTGAAAAACATGATCTAAAAGTAATTTCAGTTGATAAAGAAAAGTTACAAGTAGGTTGTTCAGTTAAACAAATGTCGCCTGATCCCTTTGAACAAATTGACAATTATAAATTAAATAACACATATAAATTTGTCGTGAAGAAACTTCAAGATTTTGGGGCTTTCTGTGAACTTATAGAATTACCAGGGTTGACTGCATTGCTACATTCATCTGAATTAACCTGGAGTAAAAAAAATGTATCGGTAAAAAAAATGTTCAAAGTTGGTGATGAAATTGATTGTGTGATTACTGAAATAGATAAAGAGAAAAGAAGAGTTGCAATTTCCCATAGATTGACATTGGAAAATCCATTTGAAACATTTAACAAAAAATATCCAGTTGGTACTGTTGTCAATGGAGAGATAATTAATAAAAATGAATATTCTTTGTTTGTTAAAATTGAAGATATAAATGTAGATACTTTTTTACACTGTAATGATTTAACATATCTAAATAATGGAGAAGAAGAATTAGCTAAATATAAAAAAGGTGACAAAATTAAGGTAAAAGTGTTAGAAATAAAAGTTGATGAACAAAAAATTAGGGTAGGTTATAAACAAACTCAAAAAGATCCATTAGATTGGTTTCAAAATAAGAAAAAAAATCAAACTATTACTGTAAAAATAATTTCAACAGATAACAAGGGTTTAATAGTGAGGCCAGAGGGTTGCGAAATGGACTTTGTTATTAAAAAATCTCAAATCGCAATTAATTCAGCGGATGCTAGATCGTCTAGGTTCACTGGAGGTGAAAAAGTAGACTGCGCAATTTCTGAGATTGATTTAGATAAACGTAAAATTTCTTTGAGTATGAGGCTTTTAGAGGAAATTGAAAAAAAAGATGCTCTAGAAAAATATGGAGCAGAGGGTTCAGGGAAAAACCTACCTTTTTCATCCTTGTCTGATGACTTAAAGAAAAAGGATAAAAAAAAGTAATAAGTTTAATTAAAATAAAGAAGTGTTAAATTGGGTCTTGTAAAGTCAAAACTTTTAAAACAAATTTCCAAAAGCTTTCCAAATTTTCTTAAAAAAGACATTGAAAAAGTGACAAGCATTATATTGTCAGAATTAAAAAAAGCTCTAAAAAGAGGAGAGAGAGTAGAAATCAGAGCCTGGGGTTCCTTAAGCACACGTTATCAAAAATCATCTATAAGAAGAAATCCTAAAACGGGTGATAAAGTTGCTGTACCCGCAAAGAGAGTAATTCATTGGAAAATGAGTAAAGAAATGTTTAAAAAGATTAACAATGAAAAAGAGTAAAATATTTGTTGCTTGCGATACCACAAAAATATCAAAAATAAAAAAAATTATAAAAGATACTCAAAACAATAAATTAAAAATTGGATATAAATTGGGTTTAGAGTTTTTAAGCTCAAAAAATGGTAGAATTTTTTTATCTAAATTAAGAGATAAAATTATATTTGCAGATTTAAAACTTAATGATATTCCAAATACTTGTGCATCAACAATAAAAGCAATTAAAGATTTAAGAATAGATTACTTAACTATACATATTAGTTCAGGATTGGATGCACTTAAAGCAGCAAAAAAAATATCCAGTAAAATAAAACTTATAGGTGTAACTGTTCTTACGTCTTTAGATAATAAAGCATTAAAAGAAATTGGATTTAATAAAGATGTAAAAAAACTAGTTCTACATCAAGTAAAGTTAGCAAATAAAGCTAAATTAGATGCTATAGTATGTAGTGCTCAAGAGGTAAAATTAGTAAAAAAAATTTTTAAAAAAGAAATAATCACCCCGGGAATAAGGTTTATATCAAAAAAAAATGATCAAAAAAGAGTTTTGACACCTAAGGAAGCATATGCGAATGGAGCTGACTGGCTTGTGATAGGTAGAGACTTAACTAAAGGCAATATTAAAAAAAATACACAAATGTTAATTGATCACTTAAGTAAATGATCAAAGGTATAAAAATTTGTGGAGTTTCGGATTCTAAAACATTAAATTTTATTTTAAATCATCCCCACCCACCAAAATTTATAGGCTTCATTACTAATTATGAAAAAAGCAAAAGATTCATTGAATTTGAAAAATTAAGAAAATTAATCAATGTTAAAAGAAAAAAGGTGAACTTCACTTCTGTTCTAGTAAAGCCCACCGATCAAATTTTAGAAAAAATAAAAAATTTAGATTTTAATTATTACCAGCTTTACGACGTAAGTCCTAAAAGAACGAAAGAAATTAAATTAAAATACAAGATTAAAATAATTACAGCAATTACTGTGTCAAATAAAAATGATGTAAAAAAATATAAAAATTACACTGGTATTTCAGATATAATTCTATTTGACTCAAAAGGTTATCATAAGTCAGAAAGTTTTGATCATAATCTATTAAATGGGGTATCTAAAGAATTAAATAAAATGATTGCAGGAAATATTCAAATAGATGATATTCCTAGTTTCAAAAACGAAGATTTTATAATAGATCTTAGTGGAGCACTAGAGGATGAAGAAGGAAAAAAAGATATTAATAAAATTAATAAATTGTTAAATTTATATTCAAAAATATGAAATTAAAAAAAGGTATACCATTAATTGATCAGGGAAATAGTCTCGGTTTTTGGGGAGGTAAATTTGGGGGCAACTTTGTTCCTGAGACCTTAAAAAAACCAATAGAGGATCTAGAGATTCTATTTAACAAACTAAAAAAAAATAAAAAATTTATTGCTGAAAGGGATAAATATTTTAAGAATTGGATCGGAACTCCTACTCGTTTTATAAAATTAGAAAATTTAACAAAGCATGTTGGAGGAGCCCAAATTTGGTCCAAAGTTGTATCAGATGCAAACGGTGGTGCACACAAAATCTACAACGCAACAGTTCACTGTCTACTAGCAAAACGTTCTGGTAAAAAAATTATATGCGGAGATACAGGCGCTGGATATGCGGGTAAAATGCTAAGTATGGCAGCAAAAAAATTTGGCCTAAAGTGTAAAATTTTTATGGGGGCAAAAGATATTAAGAGGCAACAGCCAAATGTAAGGGCCATGAAAAAAAATGGTGCTAAAGTCATACCTGTTTATTCAGGAAGTCAAACTCTTGTTGATGCTGTTTCCGAGTGTATGCGTTTTTGGGTTGCAAATTGTGATACTACAGCTATGTGTGTTGGAAGTACTGTAGGTCCAGCTGTTTTTGTTCGTATCTGTGGATGGAGCACTAGTCAAATATCTAGAGAGTTAAAAGTTCAATTGATAGAGGAGTTTGGTTCAATTCCAAAAAAACTTAAGCTTTATAATTGTGTAGGCGGTGGTAGTTCAAGTTTTGGTTTTTGGAATGAATTTATGGATTATGACAAAAAACAATGTGAATTTATTGGAGTTGAGGCTGGTGGGCCTGCAAAAAGTAAAAGACACGCTGCACCTCTTACTTACGGTTCAAAAATTGGAATCCTACATGGGGCAGCTCAATACGTAAATCAGAATTCAGATGGACAAATAGAAGAAACAGAGTCTATTTCGGCAGGACTTGACTATCCAGGGATTTCACCACTTCATTGTTTTCTTAAAGATACAAAAAGAGCAAGATATACAGCTGCTAGCGATGAGGAAGCATTAAAAGCTTATAAGCTTGTAACTAAATATGAAAAATTAAGACCATCTTTAGAACCAAGTCACGCATTTTCTGTTGCAGTTAGAGAAGCAAAAAAAATGAGCAAGAATACAATTGTTGTGGTTAATAGTTGTGGTGATGCTTATAAAGATAAAAACATTTTAAGAAATAGACTTGGAAAAAAATATGCTTAACCCAATTGATCTTGCTTTTAAAAAAGCTAAAAATGAAAATAGACCAGCTCTTCTAACTTATACTGTGGCAGGTGATAGTACCAAAAACCAATCTTTAATTATACTTAATGCTATATCGAAACATGTGGATATTTTAGAATTAGGAGTTCCACATAACACACCAGTTGCAGATGGAAGCCAAATACAAACTAGTGCATACAGAGCCATAAAAAACGGAATTAAGATAGAGGATATTTTTTGGATAGTAAAAAAATATAAGAAAAATAAAAATTCTAAACCTATTATTTTAATGGGTTACTATAATATGATATTTCAATATGGAGAAAAAAAATTTTTAGAAAAATGTAAAAGAGTTGGAGTTAATGGCTTAATAATTGTCGACTTACCTTGGCCAGAAAATAAATCTTTTATAAAAAAATGTCAAAAAAAATCAATTTATTTAATTCAACTTTTATCACCTACTACTTCAAAGGTAAGACTTAATAAAATAATTAGAGACTCTCATTCTATGAACTATTTCATATCAATGCTATCTACTACGGGTGGTAAATTAAAAGTATCCTCCAAAAAGATTATGTCAAATTACTTTAAAATTAAAAAAATAAATCCAAAAAAAAATGTTGTAATAGGTTTTGGAATTACGGAAAAATCTATTAAATCGTTAAAAAAAGCCGATGGATTGGTGGTAGGAAGTGCAATTTGTAAGGAAATTTCTGTTTCAATTCAAAAAAGACAAAATCCTGTCACAAATGTTGCTAATTTAGTGAAAAAGCTTAAATATAAAATTTTATGAACTGGATTACCAAAATAATTAAGGCTGGAGAAAAGATTAAGTCCGCTCTTCACAAAAGAGCCACGAAAGAAGATATAGCCAATAGTGAATGGACATCGTGTTGTAAAGGCCCGATCTTAAAAAAAGATCTTGAAAAAAACTTGTGGGTGTGTCCTGAGCCTGAGTGTAATAAACATCATAGAATTACCCCAAAACAAAGATTTGACATTCTTTTTGGTGAAAAGAATTATGAAATTTTCAAAACACCAATTCCTAAAGATGATCCTCTTAACTGGACTGACTCAAAATCTTATAAAGATAGACTAAAGAATGCTAGAAAAAAAACAGGTATGGATTGTGGAATGATGGTTGTCTGCGGAAAAATTAATGATATTAAAATTACTGCTGTTGCATCTGACTTTGACTTTTTAGGAGCATCGGTGGCGGCTGCTGAAGGTGAGGCCTTTTTATATGGTATTCAATATGCAATTGAAAATAAAACTCCTTTTTTGTGTGTTAGTGCTGGTGGAGGAATGAGGATGATGGAAAGTTTGATTTCTCTATCCCAAATGACAAGAACAACTTTAGCGATTAATGAATTAAAAAAAAACAATCTACCGTACATTGTTTGTATCACTGATCCAACAGCCGGAGGCATTACTGCATCCTACGCTATGTTAGGTGATATACATATAGCTGAACCAGGTGCTTTGATTGCATTTGCTGGTGCAAGGGTAATTCAGGGCACAGTTAACGAAGAACTTCCTGAAGGTTTTCAAAAAAGTGAATATGTTGAAAAAACTGGATTTGTAGACCTGATTGTTGATAGAAAAGATCTATCTAAAAAAATTGGAACTTTATTATCAATATTGTTAAAGAAAAATTCTGCTATAAATTCTGAAGAAAATGAAACTTCTGAGGACACTCAATCGCTTACAAAAGTTGCATCCTAAAGAAATTGATCTTAGCTTAGATCGAATAAAAAATCTTTGCAAAAAATTGGGAAACCCACAAGATGAAATAAAGTGTATACAAGTCTGTGGAACTAATGGGAAAGGTAGTACAATTTCTTTTTTAAGATCTATACTTAGAGAAGCAAATATTAAATGTAATGTATACACCTCTCCTCATGTAAAGAGTATTAATGAGAGATTTGTTTATAATGACGAAATGATCAGTGATAATGATTTATCTGATTTACTATCCAAAATTGAGGAAGTAAACAATAATCAACCTTTAACATATTTTGAAGCTCTCACAGCTGCATTTTTTTACGGATGCAAAAAGTATAAAGAAAATCTTGTGATTGCAGAATTTGGCTTATTTGGAAGAGGGGATGCTGTAAATATTCTAAAAAAAAATCTTTGTAATATTGTTACATCATGTAGTGAGGATCATTTGGACTGGCTTCCAGAAAATGACAGAACTATTGAAAGAATAATTTTTGAAAAAACTTCCTCTTTACTAAATTCAAATATAGTAGTTGCTAAGCAAAATTCTAATGAAATTGTAGAATGTATTAAGAAAAATATATCTGAGAATAATGCAAATAAATATTTTTTTAATGAAAATTACAATTTTGTATTAAAGGAAAATAATTTCTTTTATTATAAAGATAAATATGGTGGTTTAAAAATTCCTAAACCCAATTTAAACGGACAATTTCAACTTGAGAATGCTTCTACAGCAATTGCAACATTAAGAATTTTAGAAGATATAAAAATTAAGGACCAACACATAATAAATGGAGTTCAAAAAGCATCCCATATTGCTAGACTTGAGGAAATTAAATCTGGTAAACTAAAAAACTTAGTGAAAAATAATAAACTAATTCTTGATTCTTCACATAATCCTGGTGGATCAAAAGTTCTTAATGAATATCTTCAGACTTTAGATTGTAACAAACATGTTATTATAGGAATGATGGCTAATAAAAATCACGAAGAATACATAAGTTATTTTAAAAATATTTCATCTTTGACTACAGTTGATATACCAAATCAACCTAATGCAATAAGTGGAAAAGAATTAAAAGAAAAATTTAAGGATATACCTAATGTTAATTATAAAGAGAGTATCCAAAAAGCTATTCGATCAATAAACTTAAAAGAGAACGATTTGCTTTTAATTACTGGTTCATTGTATTTAAGTGGAGAATTTTTAAATATTAATTAAATATTTTTTTCCAAAAATTCTTTCATGTTACTTTCTGGGACCCCACCAACTTTTCTGTCAACCTCAACACCTTTTTTATAAATTATAACAGTTGGTACACCTCTTATCCCTGCAGCACTTCCTGTATTTATGCCTCCATCTTCAATATCAGCATAATAAAAACCAGCTTTATCCTTATACTCAACTGCTAACTTATCCATTATTGGTTTCAATGTCTTACAAGGACCACACCAAGCTGCTGAAAATTGAATTACAGATACATCCTCACTTTTGATTTTACTTTCAAAATCTTCATCTTTGAAATCTATAAGCATGTTAAGGGTTTATAATTATTAATTTTAAAGTCAACTACGTAAATTCATACTTTTTTTCAATTGACATAATAAATTGGTTAATTTCATCCAATTTTTTTAATTCAACTTCATCATCTCTATTTGATGCTTGATCTCTTAAATAATCAATTTCAGTATAAGCCATATTAATTGTTTGCCATTTTTCTTTGTTTTTACTTAAAATTCTTCTGGCAATTTCACTTTTAATATTTTTGTATAAGTCAGGTGGTAAGATTTGGGGTGCTTCTTGATAAATTATTTTTTGACCGAACCAACTACATCTTTTGTCCGTAAACTTGTCTAGTAATCTTAACTTATCCTCCCACGAGGAGCTGTGCCAAGTTTTAAATAATGCAGTATCTTTATTTGGAATAAATTTTTCATATAAAGTTTCTTCTGGTAATAAGTCTTCCTGAGTTTTGGTTTGTGCTTTTTCTTCAGCTGCTTCTCTGTGAATAATCTGAATATTTTTACAAAAATTTTCATTTTCCCTAACGAGTTTAGCTCTTTTTTGAATAATTGCTAAATCTAAGTCTAAGTAAGGCTTTTGTTTTAAAGCATACTCTTTACTCATAACTACTGGAGCTTTATTTGTTTTTAGAACCCTAAGTGCTTTAGGACTAAATTTTTTCAAAATATCTCTCAATTGATTGACAGATAAATTTAAAAATGGTTCGGGATCTCTTCTTAGATCCCAAAGATATCCCCATGATGCGTATGAAGGATGAAAAGAATGCTTCGGGTGTAAGGTGCAAGCAAGGTACATCATATTTCTACCCTTAACATTTTCAAATATTGAATATATGCCATCATTTGTAAGTAATGTCTCCACACTTGTCTTTGTTGAAGTTTTTAGAAAAGTATCCCAATTATCTTTATGTTTATCTCTTATAATTCTAAGGACTTTTAATGAAGTATACGCATCGTGAAAAGCCGTGTGTTGTTGAGATGTATCAAATCCTTGCATTCTAGCTAATGCTTCTAAGGCTAGACTTGGGTTTCCAGCTTCAGTCAATTCTGTTTTCAAGGTTTCTGGGTTTAAAGTTTGTGCTGCCCTTGCTATATGCAAACCATCATGTTCTTGATTTGGTGAAGAGTGAGTAAGATAAGGATATCTATTTCCTTTAAAGAAATTAAAATGAAACATTCTTCTATCAAAATTTAGGTTTGACCAACCCATAAACATTGCAGGACCAGCCTTTGAAAAAAAATTTTCTACTGCACCTAAAAATTCATAATGTGAATAATTGCCTTTAGTTAGTAGATCAATACTTGTTGAATTAACAAGTAATGCCTTTGCACTTGGCACCTCTCCTTCTGGCATTCTGCCTCTAATATTAAGTTTTCCAATTTCTTTTAAATTTCTATCAACTACGACTGCTCCAACCTCAATTATTGAACCCCAGATTGTGCTATTAGTTGTTTCTGTATCGTAAATTACTATTTTATCCATTTTTAAAATTCATTTAAATTTGAAAGTTCATGAAATTTTTTTAATCTTCCTAAAAACAAATTTTGATAGGTAATTAATTCAGTTCCTTGAATTTTAAATTCTTGAAACAAATTATCCACTGTACAAACAAGTATAACACAAGCATTGATATTAGAATTATAAACTACATTATGAGCTAATGAGTAGGCTGCGGTTTGTAGTAGCCAAGAATCTATATACTCTACTTTTTTTGGTTTATTAGATTGTTTAAAGTCAATTATGGTTTCCTTGCCCTCATATAGTCCAACACAATCTGCGGTGCCCGCAAACTTTTCAGGGTAATACATGGTGCACTCAACCCCATAGATTTCCTCTAACCTGTTTGTTAATCCTCTATCAATAATTTCTTTCGCCATTTTTTTATATTGTTCATTATCCTCAAAAAAACTCAAATTTTCTCTTCCTAAAAGATAAGACTCTAAATAACTATGCATTTGAGATCCTCTACTACTAGCCGCCTTAGTAATTGCCTCTGCTTCTTTATAGCCAGTTCTTTCTCGCCAATTTGCTAATGCCGCTTTATCTTCCTCAGATTTTGTTGCATCAAGAATTGATGTTACACTTGGTAATTTTGTTTCTCCTAAAACATATCTTCTTATTCCATCTTCTGTTGCTCTTGATGATGTAGGGTAATTGTATTTCTTATTCCAACGCATGTGATTTCTTATAGTCGGTAATATGTGAAAAAAGAAATTATTTTTTGAGCTGTTTATTTCTTTCAACAAATTTCTCAACGTTCTCTGTTAGTACAGCCTTTTCAACTTGCTCGGGATCTTTAATATTTTCTAAAGTTCTAGTAATTGATCTTGCATCTTTTCCAAAACTATCAACAACTGTCATGGCCTCTTCAAGTTTTTTTCTTAATTTATAAATATTATCAAAATGACTAGAAAATCTCGTACTTATAGTTTTTAGATGATCATAAATCTCTGTTGCGTGTTTTGAAATTTTGAGAGATTGAAATCCCATGTGTAAAGACTGTAAATAAGCTGATAAAGTATTAGGGCCACAAATTACTATTTTATATTTTTTCATTAATTCTTGAGTTAATAACTCTTTAGTGCTTGGGTCTTGGTACTCAGTTAACTCTTTATAAAGACTTTCAGTAGGAGCATATACTATTGCAAAATTTGACGTTTTTGGAGGAACGATATATTTCTCCATGACACTTTTTGCTTTGGCCTTAAATGCGCTTGCTAATTTTGTTCTAGCATCTGCAACTGCTTTTTTATTATCTGCCTCATGCGCATCTGTAATTGCCTTAAATTTTTCTATTGGAAAATGAGAGTCTACCGGAACCAAAACATCTCCTTGAAGCTTGATTGCAAATTCCACATTTTCACTGGTATCTTCTTTCATTTTGACATTGGTCATATATTGAGACGCAGGTAATAAATCTTTAATTAAAGCATCCAAAGAATATTCAGCTAAAGTTCCATACTTTTTAACCCCTGCTAAAATTTTAGTAATCCCCTCTTGGCTATGATTTAATAATTTAACTTGTTCGTTAAAATTCCCAACCTTCTCATCAACTTTAGTAAGTGCCTCGGTCATGTCCTTTGTAACCCCAGTTGATAAAGAGTTAAATGATGTAGACATCGAACTTAGAGATGTATTGATTGTAGAGTTTAAACTATCTTTTAATCTAATAATTTCCGCATTTAAATTTGCTATTTCATTAGTCTCATCAGCTCCGTTCTCTTTCTTGGACTTTATATTTAAATACAAAATAGCCAAGATTGCTCCAAACATTAAAATCAAAATTATTAATAAAATTGTGTCCATGATTCGTAACTTGTATTATAAGGGATTTTTATGGAATTATATCTTATTTTGAAAATTATTTTTGGAATAGGGTTTCTAATAGCTGCTTATGCAATAATAAGAAATTTAGATATCATCAAAATTATTCTCATATACTTTAAAGATAAATTACTTAGAAAGTAATTTAACAAAGTTTTTTAAACCTTTTTTTTTACTATTTTTTTTTGAAGTAAAAATACAAGCTTGAGATTTTAATATTTTTCCATCCTTCAAAACACGCAAATTATTTGCCTTTAGTGTTTCACCTGTTGAAGTTATATCGGTAATTAATTCAGCCGAACCAGTAAAAGGGTATGCCTCTGTTGCTCCTAAACTATCAACTAATTTAAATTGGGTAACACCTTTAGAAAATAAAAAATCTCTAGTTAAATTTGGGTACTTAGTTGCAACTCTCAATCTTTTTTTCTTTTTATCTCTGAATTCAAAGGCGATTTCCTCTAAGTCAGCTATGGTTTGCACATCAATCCAAGGATCAGGGATTGCAACAACTAAATCTGCATTTCCAAAATTAAGTTTTGACATTATATTTATTTTGTTCTGAGTATTAACAGCACTTTCTTTGAATAAATCAAAACCAGAAAATCCAATATCTAAAGAGCCGTCTCCTAATCTTTCAAGAATTTCTCTTGCATGTAAATATAAAATCTTGATATTTAATTTATTTTTAATTGATCCAATCAAATCTCTTTCTCCTCGTTCAGAAATAAGCTTTAACTTTTTTTTATAAAAAATTTTTAAAACATCTTTTTTTAATCTTCCCTTGCTAGGTATTCCTATGTTTATAAAATTATTCATCACTAAAAATTTAGATTAAGCGCAGCTCCAACTGCTGGTATTTGTTTTTTTGAACCAAGATCAGAAATTAGTTTGTCATAACGGCCACCATTACAACAATTAGCAATCTTTGACTTTGATTTAATATCGATTTTAAAAACCATTCCTGTATAATATTCCAGTTGCCGACCAAAGGCACTGGAGAAAACTACATTTAATTTGGATATTTTATTTTTTGAGATTGGGAAATATTTCTGATCGACGACAAGATTTATTCTGTTTTTCTTGAAAAATTTATTCAACTGACTCGCAGCTTTATTAATCGGACATTTAATTTTCAAAAATTCTTTAATAATCTTTGAAACATTTTTTCCTCTGCTTGCTCTCCTTGGGTCCTTAATTTTTTTATCAAATCTTTCTAAAATTTCTTTAATAGTTCTACCTGCAACAATAGATATTTGGTCATCCTTTAACATTTTTAAATATCGTTTTTTATCAACTTCAACAATAGTTGGATCTACATCGGAATTAGTCTCTAATCTTTTTAATAAATCACTGAAATAATCTTCTCTCCAAAAATGTCTTGTAAGTCTTAATTTCCATCTTTTTGGTATATCTAATTTAGATATTAGAAGATTAAAAATCTCCACATTACCAATAGTGAGAGTGCCTGTAGAATATTTTAGATCTTTGAGTGATTTAAGAGACGTATTTATTATTTCTTTGTCATCATTTTTTTCATCTTTTGATCCTATAATCTCAAAGCCAACTTGATTTCTTATTATAGAGTCTTTTTTATTTTGAGATTTTCTGTAAGCCTGTCCACTATAAAATATTTTTTCTTTCCCCTTTAAATTTTTTTCTAAATATCTTAGACAAGAGACGATTGTAAGATCCGGTCTTAGACATAATTCATTACCTGACTGATCTGTAAATGAAAAAATAAATTTCCTAAAACTCTCACCTGATCGCTGCACTATATGATTTGTTTCAATAACAGAAGGTAATTCAATATATTTAAATCCTTTAGATTTTACCGATTTAAGAATTTTGTCAGATAAATTTTTTGATCTCATTAATTAAATTTTCTTTTGGAAACGTTTTTTGGTTATTTTCACCTTTAATACCAAGTAAGTTTTTTAATGTTACTTTATTTTCCTTAAACTCATTTTCTCCACAAATTACTGCAACTGGGCACCCTCTTTTATTTGCATAAGTCAGTTGCTTGCCAAGATTTTTTTTACTATCTAAAAATATTTCTGAATTAATGTTATTTTTTCTCAAATTATCTAAAATCTCATAATAATTTGGTAAATATTTTTCATCCATCACACATACAATTATCGGCTTTTGTTCATCGATTTCTATCTGATCTAATTGCGTCATAGCAAATAGCAATCTATCAACACCAATACTTATACCAGTTCCAGGAATGTCTACACCTTTAAATCTAGAAATTAATTTATCGTATTGTCCGCCTGAGCAAATGCTTCCAATATCAACTTCTTTACCTTTGTTATTTTTTACTTTAAAATTTAAATTTGTTTCAACACAAAAACCATCGTAATAATCAAGACCTCTAACAATTGTAAAATTGGTTTTAACTTGATCAAAATAAGATCCGAAAACTAAAATTTCAAAAAATTCCTCTAGTTCTTTAATTCCCTCTTGTGTAAGAGAGTTTTTAAAATTTTGTTTTAATTCCTTTAAATCCCTAATCTTTAAAAAATCTAAAATTTTTGCAGCTTGATCATTGCTTAGATCAGCTCCTTTTGTAATAGCTCCACTTTTATCTTTTCTCTCTTTTTTTAATAATTCCTCTACTCCCTTAAATCCAAAGTCAGGTTTATCTAATTTATCGATCGCTCTCATTACTTTAATCTTTTTATTTTCTGGGATTTTAAGGTCCTCAATTAAACCTTGAACAATTTTTCTATTACTAACATTAATAGTGAACTGGTTTTTGTTTAAACCAACTTCAATCAATGTGCTTGCAATAAGATTGCATAATTCAGCATTTGCCTGTGCTGAATTGACGTTACCCACAATATCACAATCTGCCTGTGTAAATTCTCTAAAACGAGCATTGCCAGACTTTTCATTTCTAAATACATTTTGAATAGCGTATCTTTTATATATTGAGGGAAGTTCTTGATTGTTTTGTGCAACAAATCTTGCTAGTGGACTTGAGAGATCATATCTAAGAGTAATATTTTTTTCACCATCATTAAAAGAGAAAACATCAGACATAGGATTACTATCATCCTCTGCAAGAAAGGATCCAATATTTTCTGCAATTTCAAATGACGGGGTCTCTAATGGATCAAATCCATATTTTATAAAATTCTTCTCAATAACTTTTAAAAGTTTTTTTTTGAGAAATAATTTTTTATTCCATCTATCTTCAAATCCTGAGGGTAAACCAGGAATTAATTTATTATCTTTATTCATTTTTTGGTACCCGGGCTGAGAGTCGAACTCAAACTTAAAGTTCCACAAACTTCCGTGCTAACCATTACACCACCCGGGCTTATTCTCTTTATTTTTATCTTATTTTATGTGGATTTAAAATTATAATTAAATGTTAAAATGCTAGCTTTAGCCAGCATGGATATGAGTATGCACAACTATCTCGTTTACTTTAAGATCTTTTCTTAAAGTACTGGTGTTGATCGATTTTATTAGCTCATATTTTTTCATAAGGTGTCTTTTAGACAAAAAATTTTATTATGCAACCTTTAAAAGAAAAAAGACGTAAATTTCTCATTTAGAGAAAAAACGTCCTTTATCAAAATCTTAATTTTAGGATTAATCTAATTTCTTAAGATTTACTGCTGAAGGGCCTTTTGGTCCATCCTCTAGTGTAAATTCTATTTTATCACCTTCATTCAAAAATCGCATTCCAGCTGCTTTTACTGCGGATGCATGAACGAAAGCATCTTTTTCTTTGTCATCTCTTTCGATAAAACCATAACCTTTTTTACCGTTAAACCACTTTACTTTACCTTGTATTGTACTCATCTTATTTCTTAGTCCTTTTGTTAATTATTATAGATAGAAGTTAATTTGTTTTTGGGTAATTTCAAGATGAAATCTTATGGTGGTGGCTGAGGAAGGATTCGCACCTCCGACACAAGCCTTTTCAGGGCTCTGCTCTACTCCTGAGCTACTCAGCCTTAAAATTATCCTCTAAAGATTATTCTACCTTTAGTGAGATCATAAGGAGTCATTTCAACTGTTACATTATCACCTTGCAAGACTCTAATTCTATTTTTCCTTAATTTTCCAGCAGTATGAGCTGTAACAGTATGACCATTTTCTAATTGCACTCTAAACATTGCATTAGGTAATAAATCTGTAACTTTACCTTTAAATTCAAGTAGATCTTGTTTTGACAAATTTATTTACTCCTTATTTTTAATTCTTTTTATGATGGATTGAGCATGCCCTTTCAATCCCTCATAATTTGCAAGAGTTATAACTGATGGCCCAAGACTTTCAATACCCTTTTTTGATAAGTTTATATAAGAAATTCTTTTGTAAAATTCATTTACACTTATTCCACTTGAATATTTTGCTGAACCATTGGTTGGTAGTATATGATTTGAACCAACATTATAATCTGTCATTGCCATAACAGCATATTTTCCTAGACATATTGATCCGGAATTTTTTACTCTGGAAACCAATGATTTGTAATTTTTAACATTGAGCTCTAAATGTTCGGGTGCAATTTTGTTTACAATATTAATTATTTTGTTATCTTCAGATACATACATTAAAATTCCATTATTTTTTAAACTTTTTCTTGCGATTGATTCTCTCGGAATACTTTTTAATTGTTTTGCAATTTCTATCTTAACTTTACTTATTAAATTTTTATCTTTTGAAATTAAAATACATTGCGCTAGAGGATCATGTTCTGCTTGACCAATTAGATCACTAGCCACCCATTCAGGATTGGAATGTTTATCACAAACAATTGTTATTTCTGATGGCCCTGCGGTCATTCCTTCTATTCCAACATCTCCAAAGACCTCTTTCTTTGCAGCTGCAACATATGAATTTCCTGGTCCAACAATTTTATCAACCTTTTTGATTTTTTTTGTGCCATAAGAGACTGCTGCTATTGCTGATGGACCCCCAATTGAATAAATCTCTTTTATCTTGCATTTTTTTGCTGCATATAACACAGCAGGATTTTGATTACCTTTATAACCAGGGTTAATCATAACAACTCGCTTAACACCCGCAACTGTAGCTGGAATCGCGTTCATCAAAACACTTGAGGGATAGGAGGCAGTTGAGCCAGGTACATAGATAGCAACTGATTCTATTGGTAAATACTTATAGTTAAGTTTGTTTTTAAATCTGTCTGTGTAAGAAATATTTTTGAATTTTTGTAGAGAATGAAATTTATAAATTCGATTATAAGCTATATCTATTGCTTTCCTAACTTTAGGATCTAAAGACTTGATTAATTTATTAATTTGTTTTGAACTTGGGATAATTTTATTATTTTTATTAAATTTTTTTTCGTATTTAATTAGAGCCTTATCGCCATTACTCTTTACATCTTTAATAATTTTAGTCACAGATACTTTTTCAGATATTATTTTTTTTCTTCTCTTATGAAGTAAGTTATCAAGAACTTTATCAAAATTTTTACTTTTATTAATAAGTACTTTCATAATTATTTAATTTCATTTTGATCCTCTAATCTTGCTTCAATTGTTTCAGTAGTCAAAACAATGTGAGAATTATTATTAAAAATAAGATTTATTTCATAATCATCCTTATTTTTCAAATAATCAATTCCAATCAATTCTAAAACTAAATCTTTCTTTGATTGATTGATATTTTTTGATTTCACTTTATCAACAAAATCAAACCTACAAATGCTGTTGATTTTCCTTTGATCTTGTCCTGTTTCAATAAGACTTCTCTCTATTGACAGTAAAAAAACCTTATTAGATGAAAGGTACTTTATATCGGCTATTTTTACTTTTGCCCCAGAGCTACAAGCAGAAATCATTTGTAGACCTTCCTGATCATTTGCAATTATTTTTGCTAAAAATTTATTCACTTTCTAAGTCTTCTTATTTTAACGCCAATTTTTTTTAATTTTCTCTCTAAATTTTCATATCCTCTATCTAGATGATAAATTCTATTAATAGAGGATTTACCATTTGAGATCATTGCTGCTAAAACAAGTGCAACAGACGCTCTTAAATCACTAGACATTAATTCAGCGCCAATAAATGTTGTATTTCCTTTAATTAACGCTTTATTCTTTTTAATTTGGATATTTGCGCCAAGTCTTTGAAGCTCTCCAACGTGAAGAAATCTGTTTTCAAAAATATTTTCAGTAATTGTACTTGTACCATCTGCTATACACATTAAGACCATTAATTGAGATTGCATGTCAGTTGCTACACCTGGCCATTCTCTTGTTTTAATATTTTTTATAGGTTTTATCTTTTTAGGTCCAATTATCTTAATCTTATTGTTATCAATTTTAATTTTTGCCCCAACTTTTTTTAATAGCTCAAGCTCTGCTCTAATTATACTAAAGTTAAAATCTTTAATTTCTAGACTCCCTTTGGTGAGGGTGGCGGCTACACAAAAAGTACCTGCTTCTATTCTATCAGCCATAACTGTATACTCAGTCTGGTTTAAAGAATTAGTTCCAAGAATCTTACATGTTCTTCCAAACCATTGGATTTTTGCACCTGCTGAGTTTAGAAAATTTGTAAGATCTTTTATCTCGGGCTCTATAGCGCAATTCTTCAAAACTGTTTTACCTTTTGCTAAGCATGCTGCAATAATTGAATTTTCTGTGGCACCAACGCTTATTTTAGGAAACTTTATGATACTACCTTTAAGTCTTCCCTTGGTCTTGGCGAAAATGTATCCATCTTTAATTTTATAATTCATGCCAAGTTTTTTTAATGCTGAAAGATGATAATTCACAGGTCTAGCACCTATTAAACATCCTCCAGGCAAAGAAGTTTTAGATTTATGAAATTTTGAAATCAATGGACCTAAGACTAAAATTGATCCTCTCATCGTTTTCACAAGTGAATAACTTGCAAAAGTTTTCATCTTTTTTTTGTTAATAATTTTTACAGTTTTTTTGTCTTTAGATAAAATTATTCGCGATCCAAGAGATTTTAATAAATTAAGCATAGTCTTTATATCTCTTACTCGCGGTAAATTTTTAATAATTACCGGCTTATCAAATAGTAGAGTAGCTGCAAGAATTGGTAAAGATGCATTTTTTGATCCTGAAATTGAGACTTTACCCTTAACTCTACAAGGACCACTTATCAGAAATTTATCCATAAATCACTTTTTTATTTTGGCAACCTGTATAGTAGTTTGTCCCTGATATTTACCATTTTTTGATTTATAAGTTGTTTCTGGTTGTGTATCAGATTTAAAAAATAAAAATTGAGCTATTCCTTCATTTGAATAAATTTTTGCAGGGTTAGGGGTTGTATTGCTTAATTCAATAACGATATTACCCTCAAACTCATTTTCAATTGGTGTAACATTACATATAATCCCGGTACGGGCGTATGTGCTTTTACCAACACAAATACAAAGCACATCTTTTGGTATTCTGAAATACTCAACAGTTTTCGCCAAAACAAATGAATTTGGCGGAATAATACAATAAGGTCCCTTTCTCTCTATAAAGTTTTCATCAGAAAAGTTTTTTGGATCAACTAAAGAGCTATTTACATTAGTGAATATCCTATATTCATCAGATATTCTTACGTCATACCCCATGCTACTTAATCCATAAGATATTTTTCCTTCAGATACTTGATGATCTAAAAATGGCTCGATCATATTATGTTCTTCACACATTCTTTTAATCCAAGTATCTGGCTGTATCGACATTACTTTCTTTTCTTTTTATTTTTTTTTTGAAAAATTTTTCTTTTTTTCAAATTTTTTCTAAGCGCCAGACTTAAGCGCTCATCTTTATTTTTTACGATCATTCTTTATTTGGATTTGTGAGAAAATCTAAAGTTATTGGTTTTGATGTATCTAAAACTTTATCTTTATCAACGCTTTTTTTAGAACCTTCCTTCGCTAATCTTTTGGCCTTTTTTTCAGCAAGCTTTTTTTCTCTTTTAGCTTGCTTTTCCATAAGCTTAGCGCTTTTTGTTGATTTGTAATCGTAATGAATTCCCATAAAATATCCTAGGTAAGATATAAATCAAATTAATCAAAAAATTAAGGCAATAATTTGAAAAAAATGCTTTATTATCAATATAATTAGATTTGATTTAGCTGCTCCTATAGTTAAATGGTATAACGTGTCCATGGTAAGGATAAATTTCAAGTTCGATTCTTGGTGGGAGCACCACTAATTTTTATAAAAAGATTTTCTTAAAAAAATTGTAAATAAAACTAATGTGAAGAAAGCTAAAATTGGAATATATATTTCTGGTGTAAAAATTATTTCTGTAATTTTAGGTAATTCTGAATTTTGATCTATTATTTTCTCTAATCCACTACCTATAGAAACCGCCAAAAAAATTTGAGGTACAATACCAATAAGAGACGCAAGGAAAAAATTTATTATTTTTACATTAAAGATTGTGGGTAAAATACAACTAAGCTGCCAAGGTATACCTCCAATAAATCTATAAATTAACAAATAATAAAATTCTGAAACTTTAAACTTTCTTTCGAGGTTTTCATATTTATTTAAAAATTTTTCCCTGACTAAATCTTTAAGGAAATAATTACCGAAGATATAAAGAAATGTAGCACCCACACTTAAACCTATTACAACAATAATAGTTCCTAACCACTTCCCAAACAAAAATCCTCCAAGTAAAGCAATAGGTGAACCAAATCCTAAAAATGGAAATACCCATAATATTGTAAAAATTAAAAAAGTTATTGATAATAAAAATAAATTAGAATTTTTAAGTTTTTGAAAATACATTTTATTCTCTTTGATAAAATCATAAGAAGTTAATTCTTGAAAACTAAATTTTGAAAAAAATATTAACAAAAAAAGAGTTAATAAAATTAAGTAACATAATCCTATAATTATTTTAGTTTTCTTGGTTTTTTCCATCATGGTTCATGGTATTTATAAATCTTCTATTTGCTATTTATATATTTAATTATTATAAAGGGCGAAATTTTATATAAATTTAACCGCTTTTATGAAAAGAACATATCAACCATCTAGGAGAAAAAGAAGCCGAACCCATGGTTTTAGATCAAAAATGAAAACCAAGGGAGGCAGAAAACTTTTAAAAAGAAGAAGAGCTAGAGGAAGAAAAAATTTAACAGTATCCTCCACTGTTAGAAGAAGAAGAAAATAAAGCCAATTCAATGAAAAGCAAAATTGTTGCTCTTTCAAAGAATGAAGACTTTAAAACTTTGCTCAAAAAGAAAAAAGTATCAAACAAATATGTAACAATTTTTTTTGGTAATATTAATAAAAAAAATAATCAGAAACTTAATATTTCTTTTGTAACTAAGAAGAAGATAGGAAATGCTGTAAAGAGAAACAAGATAAAGAGGAGACTAAGGAATATTATGAATGATGCTGTTAAAGAAATATCTCTAAAATATCACTATTCATATCTTGTTATTGCTAAGTCAACTATGCTAAATAATGAATTTAAAATTATAAAAGAAACCTTATTTCAGGATTTTAAAAAAATTAAATAATGAACATTTTTACAATTATATTTATAAAATTAATTCAGGGTTACAAATACCTAATAAGTCCATTACTTCGTAACTCTTGTAGATACTTTCCATCTTGTTCCGATTATAGCGTTGAAGCATTAAAAACTTACGGTTTTTTTAAGGGTGGATATTTAAGTTTAAAAAGAATTCTTTCATGCCACCCTTTTAAAGAAGGTGGAATCGATCCTGTAAAAAAAGAAATGAAAATTAAAAAATAATGGACTCTAAAAATACAATAGCAGCTATAGCTTTATCATCTGCTGTAATTGTTTTATGGGCATTATTCTTTGTTCCAGAAAAATCAACAGTAGATCAAAATATTATTGAAAAAGAAAAAATTGAACAAAGCGGTGATGCACCAAGTTTAGAACAAAAGAAAACGCAAATTACAATTTCACGAGATGATGCATTAAAACAAAGTGAAAGAATTCAATTTGAAAATGAAAATATTATAGGTTCAATATCATTAAAAGGTGCATCAATAGACGATTTAACTTTTAAAAATTATAAAGTAACCCTTGATAATGAAAAAAGAGTAACTTTATTAGGACCTCGAAATATTAAAGAAGGATATCTAATAGATAGTGGTTTTGTTACTTCTGATAAAAATGTTGATGTTCCTAATTCAGATACAATTTGGTCAATTGAAGGTAACAACAAACTCACAGACGGGTCTTCAATAAAACTATCATGGTCCAACGAACAGGGCCTAAAATTTGAAAAAATAATATCGTTAGATGATAAATATCTTTTTACAGTTAAACAAAAAATAATTAATGAGAGTAATAATAAATATGATTTTTACTCATATGGACAAATAATTAGAAATGAAATTCCGGAAATAATTGACTTTTTAATTCTTCATGAAGGACTCATTGCAACTTTAGATGATGAATTAATAGAGGAGGATTATGATGATATTCAAGAAAAGAAGTTTACTAAAGTAGCTAATAAAGGGTGGTTAGGCATAAGTGATAAATATTGGATTACTTCCTTAATACCACCAAAAGATAAAGAGTTTAAAACAACATTCGACTATAAAAATAAATTTAGAGCAAATTTTATTTCTACAGATCCTTTGGCATTAAATGAAAAAAGTTCAATTGAAGAAGAATTACAAATTATCGTTGCTGCAAAAAGAGTGGATGTGATAGACGGATATGCTGAAAAACTCAACATAGATAAATTTGATTTAGTTATTGATTGGGGATTTTTATACTTCATAACCAAACCTCTATTTTATGGAATTGATTATTTCTTTAAACTACTTGGAAACTATGGTTTGGCAATTATAGCTATCACTATTTGTATTCGTTTAGTTTTTTTCCCATTAGCTAATTTCTCATTTAAAAGCATGGCAAAAATGAAAGTTCTTCAACCAGAAATGGTTCGTTTAAAAGAGCTGCACAAAAATGATAAAATGAAACTTCAACAAGAAATGATGGCTCTTTACAAAAAGGAAAAAGTAAACCCTATGTCAGGTTGTTTGCCAATTCTTGTTCAAATACCTGTATTTTTTGCATTATATAAAGTTTTGTTTGTCACTATTGAAATGAGACAAATGCCATTCTATGGATGGATTCATGATTTAAGTGAGAGAGATCCTACAAGTATATTTAATATTTTTGGTTTATTACCCTACGACGTTCCAAGTTTCTTGGTTATTGGAGCTTGGCCAGTAGCAATGGGAGTTTCGATGTGGGTGCAACAAAAATTAAATCCCGCACCTACTGATCCAATGCAGGCTAAAATTTTTGCTTTCTTCCCACTTTTCTTAACTGTAATACTCGCACCATTTCCAAGTGGGTTAGTTATTTACTGGACCGTTAATAATATTTTAACAATGGCTCAGCAAGTATTTATAATGAGAAGAACAACAGTCAAAACGACAACCTAAATTTTAATTTAAAACAAATTAATGGACTTAAAAAAAATTCTTCCTGAAAACGGACCCCCAATAAACGAGGTTAATAAATACATAGAAAAATATAAAAATGACTTGATTGTCATTAAATATGGGGGAAATGTTTTAATAGATAGAAATATCTTTGATAATTTTATTACTGATTTAAGTATCTTAAATAAATTAGGTCTTTCAGTTATTGTAGTTCATGGTGGAGGTCCAAGGATCAAGAGAGAATTAGGTAAATCTAATATTCAATCAAAATTTATAAGAGGGTTAAGAGTCACTGATGAAAAAATTATAAACATTGTTGAGTCAGTCTTAATAGATTTTAACAATGATATTGTAAACTCTTTGAACAAAAAAAATACAAAAGCGGTCTCCATTCACACTAAAAAAGATAATGTTATTGAGGTCGTACCAGAAGCAAAAGAACTAGGTTTTGTTGGTCTGCCAAATAAGATTAATAACGATTTTTTATTGGATATAATTCGACAAAATAAAATACCGATTATTTCACCACTAGGCTTAGATAAGAACAATCAAACATATAATATTAATGGTGATACTGCGGCAATGGCTGTAGCCAAATCTGTCAAATCAAGGAGATTACTATTGATGACAAATGTTGATGGTGTTTTAAATAAAGAAAAAAAACTTATAGATGAAATATCCTCATCCGAAATATTAGAGATGGTAAAAGATGAGACAATAACTGAAGGGATGATACCTAAAATAAATGCTTGTCTAGATGCTGTCAATAATGGAGTTACAGCAGCTGGTATAATTAATGGTACTAAAAAACATTCTTGTTTGTGGGAAATTTTTTCAGACAAGGGATCAGGCACATTAATAAGAAAATGAATTTAAAAGAAAAAAAATATCTGCTACTTGATCTTGATGGTGTTTGTTATGGTAAGCACAACAACTATTCTTTAGAGCGTGTATTTGGTCAAGTTTCAAAGAGGATGACTCAATTTATATCAGAAAAACTTAAAATTGATAAAAATAAAGCTAAAGAATTACAAACAAATTATTTCTATAAATATAATACATCATTAAGAGGATTAATGGTCCATAATGGAATATCACCAGATGAATTTTTATCTTACGTCCATGAAATTGATTTATCATTTATGAAAGAAGATAAAATTATGAGAAATGAGCTTAAACAATTAGATATGGAAAAATTTATCTTCACCAATGGTAGTGCTGAACATGCTGCTAATATTTTAACTCACTTGGGTGTGTATGATTTGTTTGGAAGAGATAAGGTTTTTGATATTAAAGACGCTGGTTATGTACCTAAACCAGAAGCAGAAACCTTCGACTTAATGGTAAAAAAATTTGGTATAAATCCAAAAGAGACTATTTACATTGAAGATATAGCTAAAAATTTAAGTATAGGTCACGAACGAGGGTGTACAACCGTTTGGTTAATTAATGATGAGCATTTTGGAAAAATGGATGCAGACAAAGATTTTATTTCACACAAAATTGAAAATCTGTCTTTATTTCTAAAAGAAATAAGGCTATTAAAAAGTAATTAATTATGTCTTTAGAAAAAATAATCAATGATGCTTGGGAAAATAAAGATCAGGTAAACCAAAATTCTGATCAAAATTTAAAAGATGCTATTAACCAAGTTATTGCTGATTTAGATAGTGGTAAATCAAGAATTGCTGAGAAAATAAATGGAGAATGGGTAACTCATCAGTACCTTAAGAAAGCTATAATGTTAAGTTTTAGAATTTACCCAATGGAAAATTTAAATGGTCCTTATAGTAGTTGGTATGATAAATCACATTTATTAAAAGGTAAAACTGCAGGATGGACCAAAGCTGATCATGAAAAAGCAGGTTTTAGAATGGTTCCGAACTCACCAGTAAGAAAAGGTTCATTTGTCGGAAAAAACGCTGTTCTTATGCCATGTTATGTAAACATTGGAGCATATATTGACGAAGGAACGATGATAGATACTTTTGCAAGAGCTGGTAGTTGTTGTCAGATAGGTAAGAATTGCCATATTTCTGCAGGTTCGGGTGTTGGTGGAGTTCTAGAGCCCGCGCAAGCTTTACCAACAATCATAGAGGATAATGTATTTCTTGGAGCGATGTCAGAGGTAGTTGAAGGCGTAATTGTTGGAGAAGGTTCAGTTTTAAGTATGGGCATGTATATTGGTCAATCAACTAAAATAGTTGAAAGGAAAACTGGGAAAATTACTTATGGTAAAATACCACCTTATTCAGTTGTAGTTCCAGGCTCGTTGCCTGATAAAAATAATTCTTCTGCACCCTCATTGTATTGTGCAGTAATAATTAAACAAGTTGATGAAAAAACAAGATCTAAAACTTCCATTAACGACCTCTTAAGAGACTAAAAATGAAAACTTTAAATGAGTTAAAATTAGCTAAAGAGCTAATCAGATTTCCTTCTATCACCCCAGTTGATGCTGGGGTAATGAAATTTTTAGAAAAAAAATTAAAAAAATTAGGTTTCAAAACAAAAATATTGGAATTTAAAGAAAGAGGATTTCAACCTGTGAAAAACTTGTATGCAAGATTAGGATCTAAGAAACCAAATTTTATGTTTGCAGGACATGTTGATATTGTCCCTCCAGGAAACATTAAGGATTGGACAATAAATCCATTTAAACCATCTATCAAAAAAGGCCATTTAATTGGGAGAGGTGCAAATGATATGAAAAGCTCTGTTGCGGCTTTTGTGTCTGCTGTAAGCACTTTTTTATCAAAAAATAAAAAATTCAACGGTTCAATAAGTTTACTTATTACAGGAGATGAAGAGGGTGATGCAGTAAATGGCACCAAAAAAGTTGTAGATTATTTAAAAAAAAGGAAAGAGAAAATTAACTTTTGTCTTGTTGGTGAACCAACAAATCCAAATAAATTAGGTGAAATGATAAAGATTGGACGTAGGGGTAGTTTAACTGGTAAATTAAATATTTTTGGTCAGCAAGGCCATGTTGCATATCCTCACAAAGCTAACAATCCCTCAACTATAATTGTAAAAATTTTAAAAGAATTAAAAGATATTAAATTTGATAGAGGATCAAAAAACTTCCAACCTTCAAACTTAGAGGTTACAAAAATAAATATAAATAATAACGCTGATAATGTTATCCCGGCTATGGCTGAGGCAACATTTAATATAAGGTTTAATAATAAACATTCGTCAAATTCTATTAAAAATAGACTTAATAAAATTTTTAAAAAAATAACCAAGAAAAATAAATCAAAATTTAAAATTGATTATAGAGTTTCAGGTGAGGCGTTTCTAACAAAGCCAAATAAAACAACGCATATGATACAAAATATCATAAAAAAAGTGACTAAAATTAAACCAAAGCTATCTACTACGGGTGGAACCTCAGATTTGAGATTCATAAGAAAAATATCACCTGGATTAGAATTTGGGCTTGTTGGAAAAACAATGCATAAAGTTGATGAAGCCGTATCTTTAAAAGATTTGAAAAATCTTAAAAAAATTTATGAAAACATTTTAATAAATTATTTTAAATGAAAACAGCGATCATAAATTCTGACTCTTATGAGAAACATAACACTGGCGATGGTCATCCTGAGCAGCCTAAAAGAGTAATTGCTATAAAAGAAAAGTTAAAAAAAAGAAAAGACCTAATCTGGAATAAGCCAGATAATGTTCCTGATGATATATTGTCTATGACACATTCAAAAGACTATATAAATAATTTAAAAGATTCTTTTCCTCAAAAAGGCCTTAAGTTTCTAGATGGCGATACTGTTGTATCACCCGAAAGTAAAAAAGCAGTTTTTGATGCTGCTGGTTCAACAATAAGAGCAATAGATGGAATAGAGAGTAATCAATTTAAAAATGCGTTCTGTTTGGCTAGACCACCTGGGCACCATGCTGAAAAAAATAAAGCTATGGGATTTTGTTGTATATCAAACGCGGGAGTAGCAACAAACTATTTGGTGTCAAAATATAAATACAAAAAAATTGCCTGTGTAGATTTTGACGTGCACTGGGGTAATGGAAATTATGATGTCATGCGTAATAATAAAAATTCATTATATATTTCTACGCATCAATATCCTTTTTATCCTGGAGGTGGAACAGATAAAGATAAAGGAGACTTTAATAATTCATTGAATATCCCTTTACCCGCTGGGACGAACTCTGAAGAATACTTTAATGCATTTGATAGGGTGTTAGAAAGATTAGTTCAATATAAACCAGATTTTCTCGTATTTTCAGCAGGTTTTGATGCACATAAAGATGATCCATTAGCTCAATTTCAACTTACTTCAAAAGATTTTTATGAAATTACTAAAAGAACATTAGCGGCTACTAATAAGTTTACCGCAGGTAAAGTTGTTTCTATACTTGAAGGTGGATATGATTTAAATGCTTTAGCAGAAAGCGCTAACGAACATGTTAATGCATTGGTAGAGTTCAATTGATATATTTCTAGCCCATCATAAATCGACATCATGAAACTATACAAAATAAGAAAATCAAAAATTGATAGTAAAGGTCGTGGACTTTATGCTATTAAAAATATCAAAGAAGGTACAAAAATTATTAATTACTTAGGAAAAATAATTACAAATAAAGAAGTTGAAGAATCAGATAAATATGACAATAAAAAACCTATTTATCTATTTACTCTAAATAAAAAATATACCTTAGATGGTGATTTCTCATTTAATATTGCTGGATTGGTAAATCATAGTTGTGATGCGAACGCACGTTATGATGGTAAGGGTTTAAAAATTTGGATAACAGCTGATAGAGATATTAAAAAGGGCGAAGAGATAACTTGTGATTATGGTTTTAGTTTTGATAAAGAAGATTACAAACAATTTCCTTGTAAATGTAAATCAAAAAATTGTTGTGGTTTTATAATTCGTGAGGAAAGTAGATGGCGAATACACCGTAAATTTGCGATGAGTAATAAAAAAAAATTAATACATAACTCTCGTTAAATAGAGACCTTGAGGTGGTGCAGGTGGAGCACATAATTCTCTTTTTTTAGACTGCATTACATTTACAAATCTTTTTAATGTCCATTTTTCTTCCCCAACATATTTTAAACAACCAACCATAGACCGAACTTGTTGTTGTAAGAAAGATTGAGATCTGAATTCTATTTCAATCTTATTTTTTGTAGATCTAATTTTTACCGATCTCATAGTCTTTATTGGACTTTTAGCCCTACAACTCGATTTTCTAAAAGTACTAAAATCTTTAGTGCCAATCAATTTTCTTGCAGCGTCTTTCATTAATTTTAAATTAAGATCTTTTATAATATGCCAGCCTCTATTTTTATCTAAAACTGGTCCACTAATCCGATTAATAATCACATAATTATAAACTCTCATTTTAGCTGAAAATCTAGCATGAAAATTATTACCTCTTTTTGTAATTTTAAGTATTGCTATTCCATCTTTATTTAAAAAATGATTGATTGATTTTAAAAACCTATTAATTTTGATAATCTTATTTTTACAATCAAAATGTGCTGACTGTTCTTTAGCATGTACACCAACATCTAATCTTCCAGCCCCATATATTATGATTTTTTCTTTTAAAAGTTTTGAAATTTTCTCTTGTAATAACCCCTGGACAGTTTTTCCTTTTTTTTGAATTTGCCACCCCCTAAAATTAGTGCCCTCATATTCAATTAATATTTGATACCTAAACATTTAATAACTTTGAGCCCTTCTTAATTTGAGAGCCCAACATGAATTCGCTAATTTTTTGTGGTCTTTTCCCTTGTCTTTGAATTTCGAGAATCTTAATAGATTGGTTTTTATTACATGCTACTTCCAGCTGATTTGAAATTATTTCTCCAACTTGACCTTTGCCATTACCAATTTCGGCTTTCAAAATTTTATATCTTTCGCCGTTAAAACTAAAAGAAGCACCTGGGGAGGGAAATAATCCATTTATTTTTCCAATTATTTTAGGGGCATCCTCGTCCCAATCAATCTGTGACTCCTCTTTATCAATTTTTTTTGCATAAGTAGCTTTTGAATGATCCTGATCAATAAACTTCGCCTTATCTTCAAGTATATCATCCACATTATCTAAAATTTTTTCAGCAGCCAAAGCAGATAGTTTTTCTGAAATTTCTTGAGCATTTTGGTTTTGGTCTATTTTGATTTTATAAACATTACTAACTGGACCGCTATCCAATTCTTTTTTGATCTTCATAATACTTATGCCCGTTTCAGGATCTAAATTCATGATTGATCTCTGGATTGGCGCTGCACCTCGCCAACTAGGAAGAATCGAGGCGTGAATATTTACAAAACCTTTTTTGGTTAAGTTTAAAAAATTTTCAGGAATTATTTGTCCATATGCACACACTATTGCAAGATCGGCGTTTAACTCTTTTAAAAATTCATACTCCTCATGATTATCCTTAAGTGTCTTGGGTGTTCTATAATCTATATTTAAAGTTTCTGAGATACCCTGAATAGGACTTTTGTTAATTTTTTGTCCTCTATGAGATTTTTGCGGCGGTTGAGTAAAAACCACAGAAATATTATAACCATTTTGATATAGGGATTTTAAGATAGGAACACAAAATATTGGTGTACCCATAAAGATAATCTTATTTGCCATCTTTAAACTACTATTCTGTCTGGATTTTTTTTAATTTTTGAAATTTTTTTTATAATAAAATCTTTCTTTAATTTTGATAAATGGTCAATAATTAATTTTCCATCTAAATGATTTATTTCATGTTGAATACAAGTAGATAAAAGGCCATCACATTTAAGATTTTTCTTCTCTCCCTTTTCGTCAATATACTCAACCTCACATATTTTTGGTCTTTCAATTTCTATAAATGTTTCAGGTATTGAAAGACACCCCTCCTCGTAAACTGACTTATCATCGCCTAATTTTTTGATCACTGGATTGACTAATGCTATCGGTTGATTCTTTTCATCTTTATTTGAGATATCTACAACTAAAATTCTTTTAAGAATACCTATTTGAACTGCAGCAAGGCCAATTCCATTTGCATTGTACATTGTGACAAACAAATCATCTATTAGTTTTTTTTCATTGACGCCTATTTTCTCTATTGGTTGAGAAACTTTTTTTAATATTTCATCTGGCACAGTAATAATTTCTTTGATAGTCATCAGATAAATAAATAAACTAATTTTTATACTTTTAAAGGAAGAACTTTTAACAAAATTTTATTTCTTATTGAGTCAATATTTAATTGGTTTAAAGCACTAATTATAAAGTAAATTGTGTCTTCATCCATTCTCTCAAGTTTATCTTGACCAATAACCTCAACAATTCTTAGTAAAGCTGCACCAGCCTCATTATTATTGATCATTATTTGTATATCTGTCGGCATTTCGTTTTCACTTAGCACATATAAATCGTCAAATTTTTCAGAAATTTTTATACCATCTGCTTTTAAAGATTCTAAAAATATTACATCTTTTTTGGAAAAAGAATATCTTTTATTTTTTTTAATTTTTTTTAGAAAATTATTGATATCTTTCTCTATTTTTGATTTTGCATAATCTCCATTAAAATAATTGATTAATTTTGATTGATACATAACATCATTGTTATATTTTATCTCATCAGGTAATTTATTGTCTAGATTAATATTTGTATAATAAAAACTAGTTAAATTATCGGGTATTTCAGTTGGGTTAATTTCATTTAGAAATTTTTTTAATTCAACATCAAAAGCATTATTCAAATTATCTTTTTTAAATAAATTCTTTAAGATCTTTAATAATTTCAATTTTTCTATCATTTCTGATTCAAGTAAAATTTTCTGATAAAGTAATGCTCTTGCTTCAATGTTAGATAAAGATTTGTATGATTCTTTAGCATTTAAAAGTTGATTAATATTAAATTGAAATTTCATATAAATTTTAAACAACTCATTTTCTGAATAATTCTTATTATGAACTGCTTTTTCAATATTTGAAATCTTATCAATTTCTGTAATTTCAATTTCTTTAAAAGAAGATAATAAATTTGCTGAAGATAGATATTTCCAAATAATCTTAGCCGTTTTTTCATCTGGTTCAAATTCAAAATTTGGAATTGTCTTATGAGCAAGATAAAAATCAAATATTGATTTTTGGGATATTAGGTTGTCAGTTGAGGTATATCCAAGCAGATAATCAATTTTTTTTTCAAAATATTTATCTTTAAAACCCAACTCCTTTTTTAAATCTAAAATCAATTGAGCCTCCTCAGTTCTTCCCAAATTTACAAGACAATATATGTTAAATTTTGAGAGGTACTCATCAGTGATGGGTTTCGAACTCTCAGAAAATAAATCACATGCTTTTTCCAATTTAGACTCGGATATATAATGATCAATGAAGTGCCTTGATAGTTTAGGGTTATCATTTAGAATATCATTTTTTTTTAAATATTCTTCAATTAAATCAAAATTTGAATTTTTTATTAGCCAGTCAGATTTAAGACTTAAAAATTCTTTCTGAGTAATATTTTTTTTTGGATAGTGAGCATTTATTAAAATTGATACATTCATTAACTCTGTAGCATCTTGTGAAAGATTTAGTTTTGTAATTCTTTTAAATAGTTCTTTTAATTGATCACCATCTGAATTACTCCACATATCTATATTTAGTCCATAATCTTGAGGATCATATAAGCCTGCAATTTTTATTTTTTTTGAATCTAAAGAAGTATCTTCAACAATGCTCAAAGCTTCATTATTTGTGACTTTTTTGTAAATACTAATTTCACTATTTGAATTATTACCCTCATTTATTGGTAGACTAGAGTCCGAATTTTGATTGTTGTTTTCTTTATTTAATTTCCAAATATCAACAGGCTTATCTGATGAATGTGACTTAAAAGAGATTAATAATACGAAAGTAATAAGTAAAAGTTTTTTACTTAATAATTTTGAATTTTTCATTTGGGATAATTTTTTGTATATTTTTTTTCGGGGTAGGAAATTCGATTTTATTTAGAAAAAAAACACTTCCGAAAATTAATAGTAAAATTAAAGTTAATTTTGTTATTATTCCAATTAAACTTTGTCTTGAACTTGTTTTTTTATAAAATTGCATATAACTTTAAGTATTTTCAAATTAAGACATATTTGTGTTTTTTCAATAAAGAAACTTATGGATTCAAAAGAAAATATTGTTTTTTTAGGTATGATGGGATCTGGCAAAACCAGTATTGGACTATTAATTTCAAAAAAACTGAATTTACAGTTTTACGATATTGATCAAATTATTGAAAAAGAATTAGAGATGAGTATTTCCAATATTTTCGAAAAAAAAGGAGAGAAATTTTTTAGAGATTTTGAAGAAAAAATTACACTTAAGATATTAAGAAAGAAATTAGTTATTGTATCTTTGGGAGGTGGTGCATTTATTAATAAAAAAATTAGGGATGAAGTTTTAAAAAATCATATGTCCTTTTGGTTAAACTGGAATTCAAAAACATTAATCCAGAGAATTAAAAAAAGCACTAAAAGACCTTTAGCTTTAAAATTTTCTAATAATGAATTAATAAATTTGATGAAAAAAAGGTCGATAGTTTATTCCCAATCAAAATATAAAATAAATTGTGAACAATTATCTAAAAATGAGATAGTAAATAAAATCATAAATATATATGAAAATAAAAAAACTATTAGTTAAAACAAATCAGGAAAAATACCCAATATTTATTGGTTCAGGACTAATCTTAAATTTAAAAAAAATTATTAAAAATGAGTCGATTAATTTTACGAAATGCCTGATTGTTGCTGATAAGAATGTTCCAAAAAAAAAAATTAATATGATTAAAAAAAAATTAAGTAATAAGGAAACATCTACCCATTATTTAAGAGCAAATGAAAAAAATAAAAATCAAAAAACTACGAATGGAATTTTAGAAATTTTACTAAAGAGAAATTTTTCTAGAGATGATATTTTAATAAGTGTTGGTGGCGGTATAACTGGTGACATTGCTGGATACGCAGCAAGTCTTTTTAAAAGAGGATTAAAATTTATAAACATACCTACCACTCTTTTAGCTCAAGTAGATTCATCAATAGGTGGTAAAACGGGAGTCAACACAAAATATGGAAAAAATCTTGTTGGAAGTTTCTACCAACCTAAATTAGTGATAAGTGATACTGATTTTTTAAAAACTCTTCCTAAAAGGGAAATTATATGCGGATATGGAGAAATTTTAAAACATTCTATTATTTCGAACAAAAGTTTTTTTCAATTCTTAAACAAAAATTTTGTGCAAATTTTGAAATTTAGATCACCATTTATTGAGAAAACTATTTATGAAAGTTGTAAGATAAAAAAAAAGATAGTTGAAAAAGATGAGAAAGAAAGGAATATTAGAAAAGTTTTAAATTTTGGTCATACTTTTGCTCATGCTTACGAAGCTAGCTTAAATTTTTCTAAGAAATTGAATCATGGTGAGGCTGTTATTTTGGGAATGTTTACAGCCCTAAAATTCAGTAAATCTAATAACTTTTTACCAACTAATGAATTTAAAATTATTACAAACCATATTAAAAATTTCGGTTTACCAAATGACATTAAAAAATATTTTTTTTTAAAAAACGTCAACAAAATTTTATCATTTATGGCCAATGATAAAAAAAATAATTCAAATAAAATAAATTTAATTTTGTTAAAAAAAATTGGCAAGCCTTTAATTAATAAAAAATTTGATAAAAAAACACTAAAAATATTTTTAAATAAAGAGCTAGATAATTGAAATTTGTATAGAGTGAATATTATCTTTGAGTTCTTTATCTAAAATTTTATAAATCTTTTTGTTACTTTGAATTCTGCTCATTTTTGAAAGTTCTTTTGAATTTATTGAGATTTTTAAATGAAATTTTTTTTTATCATTACTTTTATGTCCTATATGAAGATAGGATTTATCTTCAATCTTAATATTTTCTATGCTAATTTTATTTTCTAATTTTTTTTTTACGATTGCAATTAAATCATTTATATTCATTATATAATTATTATATCATGAAAAATATTTGTGATTGGAATAATTGTAAAGAGCTGGGTGAATACAAGGCACCAATTGAAAGAGATAACAGTAAAAAGTTTAGAATGTTATGTTTAAAACATGTAAAAGAATTTAACAAAAATTGGAATTATTTTTCTGGCATGAATGATAATCAAATAATGAATTTTTTAAAGTCGGATCTGACTTGGCATAAACCTACTCAAAGCTTTAGCTCTTCGGATAATTTTTTTAAGGTATTGTGGAATAATACCTTAAAAGATGAGCTTGATAATAAAAAAATTAAAAGTGATTTCAACTATATGCGTCAATTTAAATTTGACCACAAAGATATAAAGGCTTTTGAAATACTTGGATTGTCGGTCGGTATGAAATGGATGAAAATACAAGAAAAATTCAAAATACTTGTCAAAAAATTTCACCCTGATATGAATTTAGGAAATAAACAATATGAAGAAAAACTTAAACTAATAACTTTGGCGTATACCCAGTTAAAAAATACTTATAGAGAAAAAATTGACTCCTAGCATTGACACACAACCAGATATAAAAGTTTCAATTAAACAGACTTTTGGAATAGACTCCGAAATGGAAGTTGATGCCTTTTCTAAAAAAAATGATTACGTACCCGAAATAGATAAAAACTACAAATTTGATAGAGATACAACGTTAGCAATAATTTCTGGATTTGCTTTCAACAAAAGAGTCTTGGTTCAAGGTTATCATGGCACAGGTAAATCTACTCATATTGAACAAATTGCTGCAAGATTAAATTGGCCGTGTATAAGAGTAAATCTTGATAGTCATATAAGTAGAATTGATTTGATTGGCAAAGACGCAATTGTTTTAAAAGATGGTAAACAAGTAACTGAATTTAAAGAGGGAATTCTTCCTTGGTCAATACAAAACCCTATAGCTTTAGTTTTTGATGAGTACGATGCTGGAAGACCAGATGTGATGTTCGTTATTCAAAGAGTGCTAGAAGCAGAGGGAAATTTCACTCTCCTTGATAAAAACAAAGTATTAAAACAAAATAAATATTTTAGATTATTTGCAACTTCAAATACTATAGGGTTAGGGGATACGAGTGGTCTTTACCATGGTACTCAACAAATAAATCAAGGCCAAATGGATAGGTGGAATATAGTAACCACCCTTAACTACTTAAATCTTGAAAAAGAGATGGAAATTATTTTAGCAAAAAATAAGAATTTTGATAACTCAAAAGGTAAAGATGTAGTCTCAAATATGATTAAGGTAGCATCTCTCACAAGAAAAGGATTTATTGCTGGCGATATATCAACTGTAATGAGTCCTAGAACTGTACTCCACTGGGCAGAAAACTCGGAAATATTTAAGGATATTGGCTACGCGTTTAGAGTAACTTTTTTAAACAAATGTGATGAAGTAGAAAAGAATATTATTGCAGAATATTATCAAAGATGCTTTGGTGATGAGTTGCCAGAGTCGCTTGCAAATATTCAAATTTAATGAACAAAAATCGCAAAGATATTGAGTTTAAAGAAAAATTTAAACAAGCATTAACTTCTACTATAAAAGTAATCTCTGAAGATTTTAATATTAAAGAAGGCTCGAAAAACAAAGATTACCAAAAAAATGATCTTTTTGAAATTGACAGTCTAAATAACATAAATGATTTTATCAAAGCTAGAGCTGCTTCTGACTCTAAAGCATTAAAAATAAAATTTTCTGATGAAAGTATTTATAAAAAAAACTTACCATCAAATTCGTCATGTAGATCTCTTTATGCAATTGCAGAAAAAGTTAGATACGAACATTTAGGTGGAAGAATGTTAAGGGGCATTAAGAAAAATTTTAAGGATAATTACAATCTAATGATTACCAATAAAAAAAAAGATCACCCTAAGTCTAAAGAGGATGTAAATATAACGGAGGCATTTGAGTTATATATGCTTAATAAATTTCATAATATAAAATTAGATAGCTCATCGTCAAAAATATTGAAATTTTGGGAGAATGATTTTGATAAGAGTATTAATAAACACTTAGATTTCTTGAAAGCCAATATAGAGGATCAATATAAATATTCACTTAAGTTTTCTAAAATTTTACAAGAAATGGAAATTTTTCAAACAAATGATGAAGACGAAATAAAGAATGAAAATCAAAATGACAGACAAGATGATCATTCAACACAAGACCATGATAGTAATGATGATACGCTTAAAGATCAAGATCAAGATAACAAAACTGATGATATTATCGATGCAGATTATGATATTAGTGAGTATAAATTAGAGGAAGAAATATCAGACTCTAAGTCAGATCAAACTAGTAAAGAGCAATTAATACAAAAAAAAAATATTAAAAATTTTAATCTTGATTACAAAATATTTACAAATCAATTTGATGAGATTACAAAAGCAGAAAAACTTGAGAATTCAGAAGATGCAAATAAACTTAGGAAAACACTAGATCAACAATTAATTGGTTTTCATGATGTTGTGACCAAATTAGCTAACAAATTGCAAAGACAGCTTTTAGCAAAACAAAATCGTTCATGGGATTTTGATCTAGAAGAGGGTTTATTAGACAGTTCAAAGTTACCAAGAGTTATAATGGATCCATTCAATTCTTTATCTTTTAAAAAAGAAAAAAACTTCGATTTTAAAGATACTGTTGTTACTTTGTTGATCGATAACTCTGGTTCAATGCGAGGCAGACCAATTACTATAGCAGCAATCTGTGCCGATATTTTATCTAGAACTTTAGAGCGTTGCTCAGTTAAGGTTGAAATATTGGGCTTTACTACAAAAAATTGGAAAGGTGGTCAGAGTAGAGAGTTTTGGAATAAGAAAGGGAAACCCAAAGCTCCTGGTAGACTAAATGATTTAAGACATATCATTTATAAAAGTGCAGACGCTCAATGGAGACAAGTAAAAAATAACCTGGGACTGATGTTAAAAGAGGGCTTGCTAAAAGAGAATATTGATGGTGAAGCTATCTCTTGGGCATTTAGTAGACTGCAAAAAAGAAAGGAGGAAAGAAAAATTTTAATGGTTATCTCTGATGGGGCACCAGTTGATGACTCAACACTTTCAGTAAATTCGGGAGACTTTCTTGAAAAACATTTAAAAAAAATTGTTAGATTTATCGAGGATAAAACAGAGGTTGATATTTTAGCGATTGGTATAGGACATGACGTGTCTAGATATTACAATAAGGCAATTAAAATTACTGACGTAAATGAATTGGGCGATGTAATGATTTCGCAATTAAACTCGTTGTTTAGCAAAAAAAACAAATATCACTAAATATTAAATAAATCTTTATTTTTCCATTTAATTTCAATTTCAGCACCACTTCTTGTTTTAGAGTTATAGCATTTTACTGATGCAAAATTTTTTTCTAAAAGAGTTTTTCCTATAAAAATACCCAATCCAAGACCAGTCTGACCTGTTTTCGAAGATGTAAGTGTTTTCAAGTAGGGTTCTCCTATTTTTGATAAAATGTCATTAGGATATCCTTCACCATCATCTTCAATCGTAACAATAGTAAATTCACTATTTGACCTTAAATTTATATAAACCTTATTTCTACAAAATTTATTAGCGTTTCCTATAAAATTTCTAAGACCGTAGACAATCTCGATTGACTTGGTTATTTTTTTTGAAGATGAATCTTGCTCATAATTAAAATTAAAAACATTTTTGCTAGTCTCTTGAAAAGAGGCTATTATCTCTTTAATATAGTTTCTCATGGTTAAATCCTCATCAATAAAATTGTCCTCTATATCAGGATTGAGTGATAGCCTTTTTAAAATTTGATTACATCTTTCTACTTGACTAGATAAAAGCTCAATATCTTGAATAACTTCTTTTTGATTCTTTAGCTGTTTAGTCAATTCTTGGGTAATAATTTTTATTGTTGATAGAGGCGTTCCAAGTGAATGAGCCGCTGCAGCAGCTTGACCGCCTAAAGACAACATTTCATGCTCTTTTGCCATTATTTCTTCCATTTTATTTAAAGCTTCTTTTCTTAACCTAGATTCTCTTCCAAAAATTATGGCAAAATAATTTAAAAAAATTAATGCTATAATTAATGAAATTGGAGTTGAGTAGTAAATGTAATTACTCAAATGAAAATGTTCTCCTAATGGTTTCGGTAAATCATTGGAATAAAACGTAAGAAAAATGATCATAATACAGGTTATTAAAACTAATAATAAATTAGTTCTTATTCCAAGATTAGTTGACGCAAAAACACTTGGAATGATTAAAAAAATTATAAATGGATTTCTTGCACCACCAGTCAAGTATATCAAAACGGTCAATTGCATGATATCAACTAATAGGAATAATAAAGCTGATCTGTCAGATAGTTGAGTTTTTTTGTAAATAAATACTAGATATAAATTACTTAACGCCCCAAGCAGAATAACTAAATTAGTAGAAAAAAAATCGAACTTAAAATTAAAATAAAAATAAACTAAATATATAGAAAACAACTGGCCAATTATACCAATCCATCTTAAGTTGATATAGGTGGATTTTTTTAATGAACTATGCTTTGAAGTTTCAAAAAACTTCATTACTAAATATCTAAATTTTGAACATTAATTGCATTTGATACGATAAAATCTTTTCTTAGAGCTACGTCATTTCCCATCAATGTATGAATTAAATCTTGGTCTTTCTTCAAATCTTTCGAATATTTAACTTGTAATAAATTTCTCGTTTCTGGATTTAAAGTCGTACTCCAAAGTTCTTCGGGATTCATTTCGCCTAGACCTTTGAATCTTTGAATATTCATTTTATTTTTTTCTAGCTCTATTTTTTTTATATATTCTTTTGAATTTTTTTTATAATTTTTAAATTCTTTGTTATTTTTAATTATATAATTTTCTAATTCTTTCTCATCTCTGATATAAATTCCCTTGTTACCTTTATTAATTTTAAATAGAGGAGGTTGAGCTAAATATATGTGTCCATTTTCAATTAACTTATTAAAAGGTTTATTGTTAAAAAAAGTTAACAATAAAGCTCTGATGTGGGATCCATCTACATCGGCATCTGTCATGATGATTATTTTACCATACCTTAAATCTTTTAAATCTATTTCTTGAGTCTTTGGGTCAAGCCCTAGTGCATTGATTAAAGTTATAATTTCATTAGAAGAAATCATCTTAGATAAAGCCCTTGTCCTTTGATCGGATCCATTTCCACTACCATTTTTATCTTTTTTTAATTTTAAATCCTCAACATAAGTATTTAAGATTTTACCTCTTAGAGGTAAAACTGCTTGATTTGATCTGTCTCTACCTTGTTTGGCGGAGCCACCAGCCGAATCCCCTTCAACAATAAATAACTCCGTACCCTCTTGTTTCCCTATTTGACAATCTGCCAATTTACCTGGAAGTCCACTTAATTCTAATGCTCCTTTTCTTCTTACACTTTCTCTTGCTTTTCTAGCTACATCTCTAGCTAAAGCTGCTTGGATCACTTTCGACAGAATAACTCTCGCAACAGAGGGATTTTGATCAAACCAAATTGACAATTTTTCATTTATTACTGTTTCTACAATCATTCTGACTTCTGAGGAAACAAGTTTATCTTTTGTTTGAGAAGAAAATTTAGGATCTGGCATTTTTATTGATAATACACATGTTAGGCCTTCTTTTATATCATCACCTGAAATATTAAATTTATTTTTTTTGAGAAGATTGTGTTCATTTGCATATTTATTTATAACTCGCGTTAACGCACTTCTAAACCCTAGTAAATGTGTGCCGCCGTCTTTCTGAAAAATATTATTTGTATAAGGATAAATCTCTTCAGCATAAGATGCATTCCATTTTAGTGAACATTCAATTTCAATATTGCCTTTGCGACCTTCTATGTAAATAGGTTTCTTAAATAAGTCATTTCCATTTTTATTATTTAATTTTTCCCTTTTTTGATCTATAAATTCAACGAATTGTAAAATACCACCTTCAAATTTGAATTCATTAGTTTTTTCTTTTTTTTGAGTAGCATCTGTGAATATAATCTTAATTCCTTTATTAAGAAAAGCTAATTCTCTCATTCGCTTTATTAGAATTTTGTCACTGAATTTAATGGACGAGAAAATTTCTTTTGATGGTTTGAAAGTAATTTTCGTACCATTTTCTTTTGATTTACCGTTAACTTTTAAGGGTGTAATGGCCTCTCCATTTTGAAATTCAATAAAATATATTTTACCATCTCTATAAATTTCAAGCTTGAGGTTCTCTGATAATGCATTAACAACTGAAACACCAACACCATGTAATCCTCCTGATACTTTATAAGAGTCATGATCAAACTTTCCTCCTGCATGTAATTGTGTCATAATAACTTCTGCAGCAGATTTTTTTTCTCCCTTATGAATATCAACAGGGATTCCTCGACCATCATCACGCACTGTTACTGTGCCGTCGGAATTAATTTTAACTTTTATATTTTTACAAAATCCAGCTAAAGCCTCATCTATGGAATTATCAACTACCTCGTACACCATGTGATGAAGACCAGTTCCATCATCAGTATCACCAATATACATTCCAGGTCTTTTTCTCACCGCCTCTAAACCTTTGAGAACTTTAATTGAGTCTGCTTGGTAATTATTTATTTTTGTCATTTTTTATATATTTGGAAAAAAATATTATAACATTTTTTTAAAATTTTTGTGGAGTTATCATAAGTTTGTTAAATTAAAATTGTTAAATTAAGCTTGAAAATGCTGACGTTTTTAATGGCGGAGAGAATGGGATTCGAACCCATGAAAGAGTTTCCCCTTTACACGCTTTCCAAGCGTGCGCCTTCAACCACTCGGCCACCTCTCCAATATTTAAGGCATAATTAATATTACAACCTATAAAATAATAATCTTAAATATTTAAAGTACAATATTGATTATAGTTTAACTAAATTTTTGGTCTATAGTGAGAACTTTTGCCAATAATTGATGTTAATAAACCTTTAAATCTCATTTTTGAAATTGTAAATTTAGCGTTGTTTCTTAAAGTAAAATAAAATACCGATTTTAATAGAAGTTTAATTAATGTAGGAAAAAAAATAATTATACTTAATATAAAACCTTTATATTTTTTGCTAAAATAAAATTTAGACCACATCCAGTGCCAATTTCTCGACATCTCAATCTCAAAACTATTATTACTATGTGACTGATTACCTAAATGGGAAACCGCAACATTCACTTCAATTATATTTTCATCCATATTTCTTACTCTTTTGCAAAGGTCTATTTCCTCTAAATATAAAAAAAAATTTTCATCAAAAAATGAGCCTAAAAATTTTTTTTTATTTAATAACATAGCCATGCCACGCACCTCATTCACAAAGATATAATCCTCATTCCCTTTATTTTGTTTGTAAACTTTAAATTTTTCTAAAATTTGAGGTGCGGCTATGGCAAAATCAACATTTTGAACAATTCTGATAATTTCATCAATTTCTGACTTATATATTTTTGTATCTGGATTTATAAGGAATAGATACTCAGTATTTGAATTTAAAATCCCAAAATTATTTGCTTTTCCAAAACCATTATTATCATTCATTATAAAAACTTTCAAATTTGGAATTTTACTTTCTAAAGTTTTATAGAATTGGTTATTGCCAGAATTTTCAATAATAATTTTCTTACATTCTTCAGGAATATCTTTTAAACAATCAGAAATTATATGTTCACTTTTAAAAGTCACAATTATAAAAGTTAAATCTAAATAATTAATCATTCCTTATATATTAATATCATGGGTTATTTTTCTTTAGAAATTTTTAAAACCCCTATAAATGCTTCTTGAGGAATTTCCACTTTACCAAATTGTTTTGACCTTGCTTTTCCTTTTTTTTGTTTTTCTAAAAGTTTTCTTTTTCTATCCGTAGCACCACCACCATGGATTTTGGTAAGCACATCTTTTTTAAACCCTTTTATAGTTTCTCTAGCAATAATTTTTCCTCCTATCGCAGCCTGAACAGGTATCATAAAATTATGTCTAGGGATTAAATCCTTTAATTTTTCACATACCTCCCTACCCGTTTTTTGAGCAAAATCTTTGTGTATCATCATTGCTAAAGCATCGACTGGTTCACTATTAACCAAAATACCAAGTTTTACTAAGTCACCCTCTCTATGCTCCAGTATTTCATAATCAAAACTCGCATATCCACTTGTCATGGATTTAATTCGATCATTAAAATCAAAAACTACTTCATTCAAAGGTAATTCATAAGAAATTACAGCTCTATTACCCGAGTAACTAAGATTTGTTTGAATTCCTCTTTTATCCTGACACAATTTAATTATGGAACCCAAATAATTATCTGGGGTAATTATCGTAGCTTTGATCCACGGTTCTTCTATTGATTGAATAAATGTTGGATCAGGTAAACTTGAGGGATTTTGTAAATCTTTTATTTCTCCATTGTTAAGTTTTACTTTATAGACAACACCTGGCGTGGTTGTTAATAAGTTAACATCGAATTCTCTCTCTAACCTCTCTGTTACTATTTCAAGATGCAACAATCCAAGAAATCCACATCTAAAACCTAAACCTAAGGCCGATGAAGACTCTGCCTCATAAGAAAAGCTAGCATCATTAAGTTGCAATTTTGCTAGACCATCTTTTAATTTTTGATACTCAGAGCTATCAACAGGAAATAGGCCGCAAAAAACTACTGGTTTACTTGGTTTAAAACCTGGCAAAGCCTCAACTATTGGTTTTGAAGCGTCACAAATTGTATCTCCAACTTTCGTATCTGATAAAACTTTAATTCCAGTGGTTATAAATCCAATTTCTCCAGAATTAAGTTCACTTACATCTTTTGGTTTAGGTGTAAATAAACCCACTTTTTCAACAATATAATCTTGATTAGTTGAAAGCATTTTTATTTTCATATTTTTAATAATTTTTCCATTTATAACCCTAACTAAAATTACTACCCCAAGATAGGTGTCATACCAACTATCCACTAGCAGACACTTTAAATCTTGATTTAAATTACCTTTAGGTGCAGGCAGCTGATTCACTATTTGTTCTAATATGTCATCTATGCCTTCACCTGTTTTACCTGAACAAGGTATCGCATTTTCTGTTTCAATTCCAATCACATCCTCTATTTGTTTTTTTGTTCTATCTAAATCAGATGCTGGTAAATCAATCTTATTTAAAACAGGAATAATTTCATGATTTATATCCATAGCTTGATAGACATTCGCTAATGTTTGCGCTTCTACACCCTGCGTACTATCAACAATAAGTATAGAGCCTTCACAAGCATATAAAGATCTGCTTACCTCATAACTAAAGTCCACATGACCAGGTGTATCTATTATATTCAAAATATATTCTTTACCATTTTTAGATTTGTAATTAAGTTTAACCGTTTGAGCTTTGATAGTTATTCCTCTTTCTCGCTCAATCTCCATTGAGTCTAATACTTGAGCTTTCATCTCTCTTTCTGTCAATCCTCCACATTTGTGAATTATCCTATCTGCTATTGTAGATTTGCCGTGGTCTATATGAGCAATTATTGCGAAATTTCTTATGTGATTAATTGTGGACATTTTTATTAGGAACGGATCTTTGCACCAGTTCTATTTTCTACTGTTTCGATGATCAATTGGTTAATATTTTCTAAATCATTATCATTTAATGTTTTTTCTGTAGATTGGATTGTAACACTGATTGCTATCGATTTTTGATTCTTTGGAATATTATCACCCTCATAAACATCAAAAACTCTTATATTGCTAATTAAATTCTGGTCTACACTTGCAATAGCATTAATTAGGTCTTGCGCATTAACATCTCTGTCTATGATAAATGCAAAATCTCTTTCAGACTTTTGATAATCTGAAACATTAAATTTATTTTTTTGATCATTTAAGGTTTTTGCTGGTAATTTTAAATTATCTAAAAAAATTTCAAAGCCTACTAAAGACTCTGTCTTCATACCAATTTTTTTTATTATGCTAGGGTGAATTTCTCCAAAATAAGCTGCTACTAAGTCTTCATCTTTTTTTAAAAATAATCTACCAGATTTACCAGGATGATAATAATCTGGAGTTTTGTTGTCTATAAAAAATTCTTCTGATTTATACCCTGCCTCAATTAAAGTTTGGACTACTTCTTTTTTGACATCAAAGACATCAACATTTCTCTCTTTTTCAATCCAAGATAGTCTAGATTTTTTTCCTGATGACAAACCACATACCACTGTATTTTGTTCACCAGGCATAGAACCACTAAAAGTTGGGCCAATTTCATAAATTGATAAATCCTTAAAACCTCTATCAAGATTTTTATTCAAATATATTATCAAGTTTGAGAATATTGAATTCCTCAAAACATCTAGTTCCGTACTTATTGGATTTACAATCTTAATTTCTTTCTTAGTGTCTCTGAAATAATTATTGTAATTCGAGTCTGTAAATGACCAAGTGATTGCTTCTATATAACCTTTTGAAGCAATTGATCTCTGTAAAAAATGAAATAATTTTTGGGATTTATTTAAAGTAGACTTCTTTCTTTCCTTAATTGGATCTATAATCATTATTTTATCGTAACCACTTATTCTGACCAATTCTTCAACAATATCTATTTCTTGCGTGATATCAGGTCTCCATGATGGAACAGTCAATTCAAATAAGTTTTTTTTCTTTTTAAGTTTGAAACCAAGATTTTCTAAAATTTTAGAAATTTCTTTAGTAGAAATTTTAAAACCTGCAATTTTTTCAACTAAATTTATATCAAATTTAACTATTTTTGTTTTATGAGTTTCAATTTTTTGAATATCAATTTTACTGATTTTACCACCACAAATTTCTTTGATTAATATTGCGGCTTTATTTAAGCCATCTTCAATTGATAATGGATCAATGCCTCTTTCAAATCTAAACTTTGCATCAGTATCAAGATTCAATTTTTTTGCCGTGTTTCTTATTGATCCAGGTTTAAAATAAGCTGATTCTAATAATATATTCTTTGTGTCTAATTCTGTTCCTGATCTTGTTCCACCAATAATTCCACCCAGCCCTAAAACACCTTTGTGGTCACTGATTACACACATTCCATCTTCCAGCTTATAATCCTTGTTATCTAATGCAGTAAATTTCTCTCCTAATTTTGAATTTCGAACAATAATACCTTTTTCGATTTTATCAGCATCATAAGCATGTAACGGACGATTGAGATCGAACATTACATAATTTGTAATATCAACTATTGCAGAAATTGGTTTTTGGCCTATTGAAATCAATTTGTCCTTAAGCCATTGAGGACTTTCAGTATTCTTTACATCAGTAATGAGGCAACTGCCAAATATGCTACATCCCTGATTTTTTTCTTTTTTTATTTTTACTTTTAAAGATTGTCTATTATTTGATTTAATTTTTTTTTTCTTAAAATGAATCAATTTTCCGAAGCCTGAAGCGGCCAGATCTCTTGCAATTCCTCTTATGCCAAGACAATCTGGTCTATTAGGTGTTATAGATAAATCAATCAAGTTAGATTTTGATTTTGAAAAATAGTTTTTACCAATAATTTTTTTGTATCCTGATGATAGTTCAATTATACCATCACTCTCGTCAGATAAATTTAATTCAGACTCTGAGCAAAGCATTCCATAAGAAGTAACTCCTCTTATTTTAGCCACAACTAGTTTTGTTTTAGTTTTTGGGATAATTGATCCTGGAAGTGCATATACTGTAATTAGTCCCTCAACTGCATTAGCAGCCCCACATACAACTTTTTTAAATTCTTTTTCTCCGACATCAACATCGCAAACTTTTAGCCGATCCGCATTTGGATGCTTTATTGTTTTAATAATTTTAGCGACTTTAAAAAGTTCTTTATCTGAAGAAAGATTTTGTACTCCCTCTACTTCTAATCCAATATTGGTAAGTTGTTCTAAGAGATTTTTTTCTTTTAAATTCGTTTTTAAATGATCTTTAAGCCAGTCAAATGTGATTTTCATCTACTCAAGCCTCTATAATTTGTTGGTACATCCAAAGGATCAAATCCGAAATGATTTAACCATCTATAGTCACAATCGAAAAAAGCTCTTAAATCATTGATTCCATACTTTAACATAGCCAACCTATCAATGCCCATCCCAAATGCATATCCTTGAAACTTTATTGGATCTATTTTAACATTTCTTAAAACATTTGGATGCACCATCCCACACCCCAAAATCTCAAGCCATTGATCGCCTTCACCGATTACTATTTTGCCATCCCTCATCTCGTATCCTATGTCAACTTCAGCAGACGGTTCTGTGAAAGGAAAATGGCTTGGTCTAAATCTCATTTTAATTTTATCCAATTCAAAAAACTCCTTAATAAAATAATTTAGACATCCTTTTAAATGTCCCATATTAATATCTTTGTCTATATGAAGACCTTCAACCTGATGAAACATAGGTGCGTGTGTTTGATCGCTGTCTGACCTATATGTTCTGCCAGGAGCTATTATTTTAAACGGTGGTTTGTCTTTTAACATCGTTCTAATTTGGACTGGAGAAGTATGAGTGCGTAATAATCTTTCTTTTTTTTCATCAAGATAAAATGTGTCATGCATATCTCTAGCTGGATGATTTTCCGGCGTGTTGAGTGCAGTAAAATTATTATATTCACTCTCAACATCTGGACCTTCTTCAACGCTAAAACCAATTTCAGAAAAAATCGAAGATATTTCATCTATTGTTTGCGACACAGGATGAATTTTGCCTCTCACAAATGGTCTCTCAGGCAGCGTAACATCAATTTTTTCTTTATGTAACTTTTCTCTAATTTCCTCGTTTTCAATTTCCTTTATTTTCAAATTAATTAAATCTTGTAATTCATCTTTAATAACATTCAATTCTGATGCAAATTTTTTTCTCTCGGTTTCTGCGATGCTTCCTATCTTTTTAAATTGTGATGAAACTAATCCATTCTTACCAAATAAATCAGATTTCATTTGATTTACCTCTGACAAGTTTAATTTACTTTTCAGTTTCAAAAGAAATTCATCTTTTATTTTTTTAAGATCTGACATTTTTACAGATTATTTCTTCAGTGAAATAAAACAATAGCGAAGATTAATTTAGTGCAGATTGTGCTTTTTGGACAATAGTTTTAAAGGCTTCTGGACTATCATAAGCTATCTCAGCAAGTATTTTTCTATCAATTTTGATTCCACATTTATTTAGACCATTAATAAATTTAGAATAAGTTAATCCTTCAGCTCTTACACCTGCATTAATTCTTTGTATCCACAAAGATTTAAAATCTCTTTTTTTATTCCTTCTATCTCTGTAAGCATATTGCATTGCCTTTTCCATGGCTTGCTTTGCAACTCTAATAGTATTTTTTCTTCGACCCCACTGACCTTTAACCGCTTTTAAAACTTTTTTATGTTTTGCTCTACTTGTAACACCTCTTTTTACTCTAGCCATTTTAACCTCTTAAACTATAAGGCATGTACGACTTAACAATTTTTCCGTCTTGTTTTGACATTGTGGTAGTGCCTCTTAATTTTCTTATTTGTGAATTAGTTCTTTTAATCATTCCATGTCTTTTGCCAGCCTGGGCCATGATAACTTTTCCTCTGGCCGATATCTTAAATCTTTTTTTTGCTGAGCTTTTGGTTTTTAATTTTGGCATGATTGAGCGAGGTTATACATACAAAGGAATAAATTTACAACCTATATTAAGGCTTATAAAGGCTGGATTACCATAATCATTTGTTTACCATCAAACTTTGGATGCAATTCTATTTTGCCAATATCTTTCATATCCTCTTTAATTTTAGCCATAAGCTCGTTCCCAAGGTGAGAATGTTGAAGTTCTCTACCTTTAAATCTTATTGTAAATTTTACTTTATCACCTTTGGCAATAAATTTTTTTGCATTTTTTACTTTAAATTCATAATCATGGATCTCTGTAACAGGTCGCATCTTAATTTCTTTCAATGAGACTATTTTTTGCTTTTTCTTTGCAAGGTTTGCTTTTTTTTGAGCATCATATTTAAACTTTCCCATATCCATAATTTTACAGACAGGTGGATTAGCATTGGGAGATATTTCTATAAGATCTAGTCCCTCTCTCTTCGCGATTGTAATTGCCTCATTTGTATTCAAAATTCCTAAATTATTTCCATCATTGGCAATAACCTGAACTTCAGGTGATGAAATTCTATTATTAGATCTCGGACCACGATCTTTAGTTCTTTTTTGGAAATAATTTTGTTTGATGTCAGCCACTAAATTTTAAGATACTTTGTTTAGTGCAGAAAAACTTTTTAAAAATAAATCTAATTTCATATTTTCTTGTTTATTAGAATTCAATCTTCTAATGGTTACACTCTTACTGTCAACTTCTTTTTTACCACAAATCAGTAGAATTGGTATTTTTGCTAAAGAATGTTCTCTAATTTTATAATTTAGATTATGTTTTTTTAAGTCAACAATTGAACTTATGCCTGCATCTTTTATTTTTTTTGTCACCTCTTTTGCATAGTTTTCAAAGTCTTCTGAAATAGGTATTACAACAGTTTGTAAGGGGGAAATCCAAAATGGGAATTTGCCAGCATAATTTTCAATTAATATTCCTATAAATCTTTCAAGCGAACCAAACATTGCTCTATGTAACATCACTGGTACTTTTTTTGCTCCGTCCTTATCCACATAGGAAGCATCCAATCTCCCTGGTAAATTTAAATCGACTTGCACTGTCCCACATTGCCAATCTCTACCAATGGCGTCTCTTAAAACAAATTCAATTTTAGGTCCATAGAAAGCACCTTCCCCTTTATTGATGCTATATTCAAGTTTTGTAGCTTTCACTGCTTTTAATAAAGAGGCCTCTGCTTTATCCCAAACATGATCCTCTCCAACTCTTATCTCGGGTCTGTCTGCGTATTTCAAAATAACATTTTCAAATCCTAAATCTTTATAAATATCTAAAATTAAATTTGTTACATTCAAACATTCGCTCGTAATTTGATCCTCTGAGCAAAAAATATGCGCATCATCTTGAGTAAAAGCTCTCACTCTTAAAAGGCCATGTAGTGCGCCCGAAGGTTCATATCTATGAACTTTTCCAAATTCTGTAATTCTTAGTGGTAAATCTCTGTAACTTTTAAGACCTTGATTAAAAACTTGAATATGACCTGGACAATTCATGGGTTTGATGGCAAAAACTTTTTCATCGGGTGTTTGAGATGTATACATATTTTCACCATATTTTTCCCAATGACCAGATTTTTCCCAAAGTAATCTATCTAATACCTCTGGGGTATTTACCTCTTTGTATCCTGCTTTATCTTGTTTAACTCTTAAATAACTAATAAGTTTTTGAAAAAGTGCCCAACCTTTTTCATGCCAAAAAACACAGCCAGGACTTTCCTCTCTAAAATGAAATAAATCCATCTCTTTACCCAATTTTCTATGATCTCTTTTCTCAGCTTCTTCAATTCTTCTTAAATAATCATCTAAGTCCTTTTTAGTTGCCCAACCAGTTCCATAGATTCTTTGAAGCATTTCATTATTAGAGTCGCCACGCCAATATGCCCCTGATACTTTAGTAAGTTTAAAAGCTTTTCCAATTTTACCAGAGGATAACAAATGTGGCCCTCGACATAAATCATGCCAAGTATCACCGTGGTGGTAAATTGAAAGCTCCTCACTTTCAGGAATGCTTTCGATGATTTCTGCCTTATATTTTTCTCCAATCTTTTTGAAATGCTTAATTGCTTTATCTCTATCCCAAACTTCTCTTCTTGTTTTTACGTCTTTATCTATTATTTCTGACATTCTTTTCTCAATTTTTTTAAGATCTTCATCAGTAAATGGATCTTTTCTTGCAAAATCATAATAAAATCCATTCTCTATCACTGGTCCAATGGTAACTTGGGTTCCAGGATATAGTTCTTGAACAGCCATAGCCATAATGTGAGCAGCATCGTGTCTTATGACTTCTAATCCCTCTGGATCTTTTGCAGTAAAAATTTTTACTAAAGAGTCTTCTTTAATCGAAAAATATAAATCCTTAAGCTCACCATTTACACTCATTATCAAGGCTTCTTTATAAAGAGATTTGCTTATTTTTTCTGCAATTTCTAAACCTGTGACCTCTTTTGGAAACTTAAGATTATTTCCATCTGGTAATTTTATTGTAAGCATTTAATTAACTAATTTTTTATATTCTGAATAAGTAGAAAAGCACATTTTTTCAACATTAAATTTTTTTACAACGTTTTTTCTACCTTCAATACCCATAGTTTTCAATAAGCTTTCATCCATAGTTAAAGCTTGCACTATTTTTTTACTTAAAGATTTTGGATCTCCTGACTCAAACAATAAACCTGTTTTTTCATTAATCACAGTTTCATTTGATCCACCGATATTACTAGCAATTATCAGCTTTTCCATTGATTGGGCTTCAACTGCAACTCGTCCAAATGCCTCCGGTTCAATTGATGCTGAAACAATTATATCTGAAACTTTATAAGCTAAAGCCATATTTTCACATGAGTCAATAAATTTTATTTGATTAGAAATTTTGAATTGTTCACGAAGATGATGTAACTTTTTTTTATACTCATCTCGTCCTTGATCATTGCCTAAGATAACCGCATAAAATGCTTCGTAACCTAATTCAATGTTAACCAAATTTATCGCTTCAATAAATAGTTCCTGACCTTTCCAGGATGTTAATCTACCAGGTAACAAAATAATCTTTTTATTTTCTAATATACCCCATTCGTTCAATAATTTTTTTTCATCCTTTTCTAACAATGTACTGGAGTCAAAATAATCAACATTTATACCTCTAAATATTACAAGTAATTTTTTTTTTACATCAATGAGATTTGAGTATTTTTCTTTAATGTGGGAAAAAATAAAATTAGATCCAGCTATAACAAGGTCTGACCTAACCATAACCGAATTATAAAATTTTTTGATTTTTCCATTGAAATTATATGTTCCATGGAAAGTTGTTACGAATTTTCTTCCCGTTAATTTAGTTGCAATTAAACAAGACCAAGCTGGCGCTCTACTTCGAGCATGAACTATAGATATATTGTAAAATAAAATAATAAAAACTAAAATTATTGAGTTTAATAAAATTAAAAAAGGATTTTTGCTATGAACAGGTAATCTGATCAATTTTACTTTTTTCCTATCTATAAATTTTGTTAACTCACCACCACTTGTAACCATAAAAGATTTACAGTTATTTTCTGGAAGATAATGAGCAATATCATAACAACCGGTTTCAGCTCCCCCGTAGCCTAGTTTGGGGATAACTTGTAAAACTTTTAAATTAAATGACATTAGAAATAATTATATAATAATCGAAATAACTAATAAACTTTTATGACTAAGTTTAAATACTTAAAACTGACAAAAACTAAAAGAATAAGATATTTGACGAATTTTAAGAGGAAAAACACTTATCTTGTTTTTCTTCATGGTTTTAAATCAGACCTAGAGGGTCAAAAACCCAAAACTTTTTTAAGATTTGCAAAGAAAAATAATTTAGGTTTTTTAGCTTTAGAATATTCCGGCCATGGAAAATCATCAGGAAAATTCATTGATGGGAATATAACTAAATGGACAAATGAAACTTATCAACTAATTAGAAAGATTGTCAAAAAAAATAACATAATATTAATTGGGTCAAGCATGGGTTCTTGGATTTCATTAAATCAATTTAAATATTTTAAGAAACAAATCGTGGGTTTTTTAGGAATTGGGTCTGCACCCGAATTTCTAGAACACCTAATGTGGAAGAAATTTACAAAAAAAATTAAATCAGAAATCATTAAAAATGGTATATATCCTCTTAAATATGGTGAATACACTTATCCAATCACTCACCAATTAATAAAAGACGGAAAAAAGAACAAAGTTTTAAACAAAAAAATAAATCAAAATGTAAATGTAACAATGGTTCATGGGAGTAAAGATGAGTCTGTTCCTATAATTTACTCAAAAAAAATTTTGAAAATATTCAGATCGAAAAAAAAGAAATTAGTAATTGTAAAAAACGGTGATCATAGTTTGTCTTCACCTAAATGGCTTAAAATATTGAAAAGAGAGTTAAAATTAATAATTAGCTAACTTTTTGTATTTTTATTTTTTTAGAGATTGGATTTTTAAGCTTATCTATCATTTCTTTTGGACAAACCTGTAAAAAATTCTTTAACTCGTTCTCAAAATCATCGATTATTTTTTTCGACAAATTAGATCCAGTTTCATTACTATGTTCGAGTACTAATTCTTTTAAAAATTTTGACCAATATTCAGTCTCTACATTTTGCCATACAACTGAGTCAGGGTTTACTTTTTTTTCAAATTCTTTTGATTTATCATAAACAAAAGCCATGCCCCCTGTCATGCCAGCTGCAAAATTATCTCCAACATCTCCAAGAATTACTGCCGTTCCACCTGTCATATATTCACAACCATTTGAGTCACAACCTTCGATAACAGTCATTGCACCAGAATTTCTTACTGCAAATCTGTCCCCAGCCTGACCGGCTGCAAAGAGTTTACCTGACGTTGCACCATAAAGAACTGTGTTACCAATAATAGTATTCTCGTTTGAAATCAAATTACTTTCATCAGGAAGTTTTATTGAAATGGTGGCTCCTGATAAACCTTTACCAACGTAATCATTTGCATCACCTTTTAAATTAAGTTTAAGTCCTTTTGCTGTAAATGCCCCAAAAGATTGTCCAGCTGAACCTTTAAAATTAAGAGTTAAAAAATTTTCCTTTAATTTTTCATAACCATATTTTTTATACAAGTGATGTGAAATTCTAGTACCCACAGCTCTATTGGTATTTTTAATTAAAAACTCATTATTTATTTTCTCAGAGTTATCTAAAGCCTTTTCTATTTGAGGCCAAATCTCTTGATCCAGCGTATCTGGAACTTCATTAATTTCTGATATCTCACAGTACCTCTTATTGTTACCAGGGTCTGCTTGTACAAATAGTGGATTAAGATCTAAATCATCTAAATTAGGCGATGCTTTACTTACCTGCATCAATAAATCTGTTCGACCGATAACTTCATTTAAAGATTTAAAACCAAGAGAAGCTAAAATTTCTCTTACTTCTGTAGCGATAAACGTAAATAAATTTACAATTTTATCAGGAGTTCCAGTAAATTTTTCTCTTAGTTTTTCATCTTGTGTACATACTCCTACAGGACAAGTATTGGAATGACATTGCCTTACCATAATGCAACCCATTGCTACTAAAGCTGTAGTTGCTACACCATATTCTTCAGCACCCATCATGGCTGCAATGACCACATCTCTTCCAGTTTTAATACCTCCATCAGTTCTTAAAGTAACTTTGTGTCTTAGATTGTTTAATGTTAAAACTTGATTTGCCTCTGTAAGGCCCATCTCCCAAGGAATACCTACATATTTTACACTTGTTTGCGGTGTTGCTCCAGTTCCTCCATTATGTCCTGAAATTAAAATTATATCAGCTTTTGCTTTTGCCACACCAGCTGCAATAGTACCCACACCAGATGACGCAACTAATTTGACTCCAATTCTTGCTCTAGGGTTGATTTGTTTTAAATCATAAATAAGCTGAGCTAAGTCCTCAATTGAATAAATATCATGATGTGGAGGTGGAGAAATTAATGTAACGCCTGGTGTTGAATGCCTTAGCTTAGCAATTTCATCTGTTACTTTAAATCCTGGTAATTGGCCACCTTCACCAGGTTTTGCACCTTGAGCAATTTTGATCTCAATTTCATTACAATTGTTCAAGTAATTAATTGTTACGCCAAATCTAGCAGATGCGATTTGCTTTACCCTCGAATTCGCACTATCACCAGTGTCCATGATTTTAAATCTATTAGCATCTTCACCACCTTCTCCGCTACAGGATGCACCTTTAATCCTATTCATCCCAATAGCCAAAGTTTCATGTGCCTCCTTAGATAATGCTCCATGAGACATACTTCCACTACCAAATCTCTTTAATATTTTTTCTATCGGTTCAACCTCAGAAATTTGAATAGATGGACCTAATTTTTTTTTTCTAAAATCAATCAAATCCCTTAGATTAATTGGTGGCAAGTTATATATTCCCTCAGCATATTTTTTATATGCTGAATAAGAATTTGACCCCACTGCACTCTGTAATAAGTGGATTAATCTACCTTGATATTGATGTGTTTCTCCATTCTTTCTGTATCTATAAATACCACCAATAGGCAAAACCGTATCAGTACTCTCAAATGCTTCTTTATGTATTGCACGTATTTTTTTTTCAATTCCTGACAATCCAATACCGGAAATTTTTGAGGTAACTCCTGGAAAATAATCATCAACTATTGATCTGCTTAGACCAACAGTTTCAAAATTACATCCACCCCTATAAGAACTTAAAACAGATATACCCATTTTTGACATGATTTTTAACAATCCTGCATTCACTGATTTGATATACCTTTCGACACATTCATCAAAACTATACTGACCAAATAACTTTTTCTCATGTCTTTGGTATAAACTATCAAAAGCTATATATGGATTAACTGTAGTTGCTCCAACTCCTATCAGTGTTGCAAAAGAGTGGGTATCTAACGCCTCACCAGATTGAACATTGATTGAAACATATCCTCTCAATTTTTTATCAATTAAAAAAGTATTAATCGCTCCAACGCATAATAACATTGGCATAGGCATTCTCTTATCTGAAATATCTTTGTCACTTAAAACTAATTGTGTCACACCCTGTCTAACAGCAATTTCTGACTCTTTTTGGATCCTTTTAATAGAGTCAAATAAACTTTGCTCATTCGAAAAAGTACAATCTATATAAACTGAGTTTTTACCAAAAAAATTAATAAATTTATTAAATTGTGAATTCGATAATACCGGGCTATTCAAAACATAAATATTTTCTTTTGTTAAGGTATCAAAATCTAAAATATTCCCAAGATTACCAAATCTAGTTTTCAAACTCATAACTTTATTTTCTCTTAGAGAATCAATCGGTGGATTAGTCACTTGGCTAAAGTTTTGTCTAAAAAAATGATAAAGTGGTCTATATTTATCTGATAAAACTGCCAAAGGTGTATCATCGCCCATAGAACCCGTTGCCTCTTTAGCATCTTCTGCCATTGGATGTAAAATTAACTCTAAGTCTTCTAAGCTTATTCCAAAAGTGTGTTGTCGTCTCCTTAGATCCTCGCCATCAAAATTATGTTTCTCATTAGAAATGAATAATTTTTCATCTAAATCTATTATCTGAGAATTAAAATGTTTATATTCTTTCGCTAAATAGTCTTTAATTTGGTTATTCGTAAATAATTTACCTTTTTCAATTCTAACCCCAATTATCTCACCAGGGCCTAATCTACCTTTTGATAAAATTCTTTTTTCATTTAACTCAATCATTCCAGTTTCAGATCCAGCAAAGAGAAACTTATCTTTTGTTATTGCGTATCTTAAGGGTCTTAAACCATTACGGTCATTAGCTGCAATAACCCACTCATTATCTGTTGCAGCAATTGCTGCAGGACCATCCCAAGGTTCCATAGTGCTATTTAAAAAATTAAACAGTTGTTGATGGTTTTTTGGTAGAGTTTTATTTCTTTTTGACCAAGCGTCAGGGATCATCATTAATTTTGCTAAAGGGGCGGGTTGACCTGATTTATTTAATAACTCAAAAACATTATCTAGGGCCGCGGAGTCTGAAACACCTTTTTGAATAACTGGCTTCAAATTTTCAATATTTTCAAAAAAAGGACTAGTCATCTCTTGTTCGTGAACTCTCATCCAGTTTTTGTTTCCTTTATAAGTATTAATTTCACCATTATGGGCGACTGCTCTAAACGGTTGAGCCAAACTCCAGCTCGGAGCCGTGTTGGTTGAAAATCTCTGATGAAAAATTGCAAATCTTGAAATAAATCTTACATCCCTTAAATCCAAGAAAAAATCTGAAATAGCTTCAGCTAAAAACATGCCTTTATAGATAATTGATTTAGCACTTATTGAACAAATATAAAAATTATTTAATGATAAATTGAACGCTTTATTCTCAATTTTTTTTCTTGTTTCATAAATTTTTCTCTCAAGATCTTTATCAAGTAGATTTTTATTATTTGCTTTGAAAAGTACTTGAATTATCTCTGGCATTGTTTGAAGAGCCTTTTCTCCTAAAACTTTTGGATTAACAGGCACTTGCCTCCAACCATAAATACTAAAATCATTTTTGGTTAACTCACTTTCTACAATCGTTTTACAGCTTTCCTGTGCAGCATAATCATTCCTAGGTAAAAAAATCATCCCAACACAAATATCAGAACCATCGTGTGTGTGACCTGTAACTTCTATTTTTTCAACAAAAAAATCTTTGGGTATTTCTAAATGTATTCCTGCCCCATCACCCGTTTTTCCATCAGCATCAACAGCCCCTCGATGCCAAACAGCTTTTAAAGCTTCAATTCCATATTCCACAACTTCTCTTGATTTTTTTCCCTCTGTCGATGCAATTAACCCCACTCCACATGCATCATGTTCCATTTCTTTAGAATAAACATTATTTTTAGTAAGTAATTCTAAATTTTTTTTATAAGTGCTCATTATGCAACTTTTGATTTTTTTAATTCTATATTTTCAAGATAAGACTTGATTGATGACGCAGCATCTCTTCCATCTTTTATTGCCCATACCACTAAAGATGCACCTCTTACAATATCTCCAGCAGCAAAAACACCTTTGATATTTGTCTCCATGGTATCAAAATCAGCTTTTATTGTTCCCCATTTTGTAACTTGTAACTCTTGTGCTTCAAATAATAATGGCAAGTTTTCTGGATCAAATCCTAAAGCTTTTATTACCATATCTGCTTTAACTTCAAACTCAGATCCTTGTTTAATTTCTGGTCTTCTTCTACCTGAGTCGTCCAGATCCCCAAGTTGGATTTGATCTACAATTAATTTTTCGATTTTATTTTTTCCTTTAAATTCTTTTGGACTAGACAACCAAACAAATTCAACACCTTCTTCTTCTGCGTTAGCTACTTCTCTTGCAGATCCAGGCATATTATCTTTATCTCTTCTATATAAGCACTTAACCGAGTTCGCTTTTTGTCTTACTGAGGTTCGAACACAATCCATTGCTGTGTCCCCACCTCCAATAACTACAACATCTTTACCTTCGGCATTTAATATACCTTTATCAAATAAATCAACTTTGTCTCCTAATCCCTTTTTATTTGATGCTGTTAAAAACTCCATAGCAGGAAAAATATTATCTAAGTCATTCCCTGGTAGATTAATCTCTCTTGGTTTATAAACCCCGGTAGCAATTAAAATTGCATCATGTCTTTTTCTCAGTTGCTCTAAAGTTGCGTCCTTACCAACTTCAAAATTTTGTTCAAATTTAATTCCACCGTCTTTCAACAATTTGGTTCTTCTCTCAACTACATGTTTTTCTAATTTAAAATTTGGTATACCATAAATTAACAAGCCACCTGCTCTGTCATATCTATCATAAACAGTTATTTGATATCCATTTTTCCTAAGTTGTTCAGCAGCCGCAAGTCCAGCAGGTCCGGCACCAATTATTCCAACACTTTGATCTTTTTCATGTTTAACTGAAATTGGTTTTACCCATCCATTCTCCCATGCACTATCTGTAATATATTTTTCGACTGATCCAATTGTAACAGTGCCATGGCCTGACTGCTCAATAACACAGTTACCCTCACACAATCTGTCTTGTGGACATATTCTACCACAAACCTCGGGCATGTTATTTGTGCTCTGAGATAACTCATAAGCTTCCTTTAATCTGCCCTCAGCAGTCAATTTGAGCCAGTCTGGAATATTATTACTTAAGGGACAATGGACTTGGCAAAAGGGAACACCACATTGAGAGCATCTGCTTGATTGCTCTTGTGCTTTTTGAGTTATAAATTCGTCATAGATTTCATTAAAATCATCTTTTCTATTATCTACTCCTCTTTTAGGTGGAGTTTGTTGACCTATTTTGACAAATTTTAGCATTTTATCAGTCATATTTTTTTAAAATATATGGTAAGATATACATTGTTTTTATTAGTAAAAGAAATATATAGGTCAGTAACTTTGACCTAATTATAACAATATTTAGCTTAAAACCTACTTAATCTGATTTTTGCATATCTAATATGATTAAATCGAATTGTTTAAAATGAATATTTTTTAAGTTACGACACTTATATGTTTCGAGATTTTATAGAAATTTTAATTCTTTCTTCAATTCAAGGAATTTCAGAATTTTTACCCATAAGCTCATCAGCTCATTTAATATTGATATCAAACTTTTACGATTTAGAGACAAGTTCTTTGTTGATAGATATAAGTTTACATTTAGGCTCATTAATTGCGGTAATTTTTTATTTTAGAAAAGAGTTATTTTATCTAAGAAATAATAATAAATTATTAAGTTTAATAATTATTGGTTCTTTGCCTTTAATAATATTTGGATATATTTTATATACCACTGAGCTTATTAATCTTTTAAGAAACACAAAAATAATTGCATCAACAACATTGTTTTTTGGATTTATACTTTTTTTGGCTGATCAAAGAAAAACTGATCGAAATATCTCTACTGATTTGAATATTAAGTCAGTTTTATTAATTGGTTTATTTCAAATATTAGCATTAATACCAGGAGTTAGTAGGGCTGGAATAACAATTACTGCAGCAAGATTTCTAAATTTTAATAGAATTGACTCTAGTAAAATTTCTTTTTTATTATCTATACCTGCTTTAGCAGGGGCAAGCTTCCTAGGTTTGAGAGAGGCTTTTGAACAATCGATAGAAATAAATTATTTATTATTGATTGCTACTTTCTTATCATTTATGTTTTCATTTTTTACAATTAAATATTTTCTTAAATTTATAAATAAAATTTCGTTCAATATATTTGTAGTATATCGAATAATTCTTGGCTTAATTTTATTTTTAATAATATATGCTTAGGTTGTTTTCTTAATCAATGGAACTAATTGGGATAATAAGACCCCACTTAATATGAAAAAACAACCTAGTAGATTATTAATTCCTAATATTTGATTTAAAAGAAACCAAGCAGCGATCGTTGCGAATACACCTTCTAAGGAAAAAATTATTGCTGCTGGTGCTGGTGTTATATTTCTTTGGGCATAAATTTGTAAAACAAATGCAAAACCACCTGACAGAATTCCAGCATATAAAATTGAATCTATTTCGTTCAAAATATTTTCAATTACAAATTCTTCAGAAAATAAACCTATAGTAAATGAAAATAGTGCAACTAGTAGAGTTTGAATTGCACCAATTGTTAATGGTAGATTGTACTTTTTAATAATCATGCCAGTAAAAATAATATGTGTACTCCAAAATAAAGCTCCCAATACCACAAGAGTGTCACCCAGTCTTACAGTTGCATCTTGAAAATTTGTTAACAAATATCCACCAATCAAACATAAAATTACTGATGGCCATACACTCCAATGTAAAAAATCTTTTTTAAAGATGAAAATAATTATGGGGACCATTGGTACATAAAAAATCGTAAAAAAAGCAGCATTTGCTACATCGGTGTAAAGCAACGCAACCTGTTGTAAAGCTGAGCCTAAAAATAATGACACTCCAATTAAAAAGGACAGAATAATGAATGTTTTCATATCAAATCTAAATTCCTTTTTTAGTTTTTTTGCTTCAAATAGTAATGCTAATGGAATAATTGCTAGAAAACCTACAAAAAATCTTACAGAATTAAAAGTGAATGGACCGATGTCATCCATACCTGTATCCTGAGCAATAAATGTAGTCCCCCAAATAAAAGTACATAATAATGCACTAAATAATGAGAGAGTTTTTGACATATTCTTTATACAGCTAATTTATAAGCAAAATTTTTTCCAAGATTATCTTTTAGATCGTTATTAAATCGAGCAGCTTCGGCTCCATCAATTATTCTATGATCATATGATAAAGATAAAGGTAGAATTGTTCGCGTTATAAACTTTCCATCAATAAAAATTTGTTTTTTTTGAGATTTACCAACTCCTAAGATTGCGACTTCAGGATAATTAATAATAGGTGTAAAAAAAGAACCACCAATACCTCCCAGGCTCGTTATAGTCATGGAACCACCAAATAATTCTTTTTTGTCAATTTTAAGATTTCTGCATTGATCACTTAATTTTTTAAGCTCAGTACCTATTAAAGTTATGTTCTTGTTATCAGCATTTCTTAGTTTTGGGACCATAAGCCCATGCTTCGTATCCACAGCTATTCCAATGTGATAATACTTTTTTAGAGTCATTTTTCCTTTATCAATTTCATCAATAGATGAATTAAAATTTGGAAATTTTTTAAGTGATGCAGTTAAAGCTTTGACAATAAAAGCTAAAGGAGTAATTTTTTTTTTTTCTCCAGTGTAAATATCTTTAAGAGAAGTTCTAAACTCTTCTAATTCTGTTATATCTGCCTCGTCATGATTAGTCACATGAGGAATATTGGACCAAGAATTCATAAGATATTTAGATGAAAGTCTTTTTACTCTTGGAATATCCTTTATTTCCGTTTTTCCAAATTCAGAGTGAGGATACTCTAGTTCTATTATTTCATCTTTCTTGAATTCTTTTTCAATATTTCTCTCAGGCGTTCTCGCAACAAATGACTTAATATCACTTTCGGTTACTCTTCCCAATCTTTCACTACCTTCAACTTTACTAATATCAATACCGAGTTCTCTAGCAAATTTTCTAACCTTTGGTGAGGCTGAAGTTTTTTTTGAAAAATCTTTTACGATGATATTTTTTGGTCCAACTTCTTTTTCAATTTCTATTTTTTTTTCTTTGATGTTTTCTTTTTTAGTTGATTGTATTTCTTTAGTTTCTACGTTGTTGTCTTTTAATTCAATTTCTAAAATCTTACTACCCTCAGAAACCTTATCACCCACTTTTAAGTTTAATTCTGTAACTAATCCATCATGTAATGAGGGAATTTCAACACTCGATTTATCACTTTCAATTGTGATTAAAGGATCATTTTTTTTAATCTCTTGACCTTTTTTGATTAAAATTTCAATAACCTCTACATCTTTGAATTCACCAATGTTTGGAACTTTTATATCTTTTTTTGACATTCTATAGTTTTGTTGGCATAGGTTTATCAGTATCAATCTTATACTTTTTAATTGCTTCTTTAGCATATTTTGATGCAATAAGCTGTTCCTTAGCTAAAATGCTCAACCCATATGTTGTGATATGTTCCTTATCAACCTCAAAAAATTTTCTTAACTCTTTTCTTGTATCACTTCGTCCAAATCCATCTGTTCCTAGTGAATAAAAACTTTTGTTTACATAAGGTCTTATCTGATCGGAGTTCATTCTCATATAATCAGAGGCTGCTAAAATTGGCCCTTCAGCGTTACCCAAACATTTTTCTACATAGCTTTTTTTAGGTTCTTTATCAGGGTTTAGAAGATTATATCTCTCTACTTCAAGACCGTCCCTTCTTAATTCGTTAAAGCTTGTTACACTCCAAATCTCACTATCGATTTGATATTCATTTTGTAATATTTCTGCACCAGCTATCATTTCTCTTAATATTGTGCCAGATCCAAGAAATTGAATTTTAGTTTTTTTAAACTTATTAAACTCCTTTATTTTGTACATTCCTTTTAAAATACCCTCCTCACATGATTTATCTTTTGGCATTTCTGGATGAGGATAATTTTCATTCATGGTTGTAATATAATAAAAAATATTTTCTTTTTTCTCGTGCATTCTTCTTAAACCTTCTCGAAAAATGACTGCAAGCTCATAGTGAAATGTTGGATCATATGATCTGCAATTAGGAATAGTCGAAGCCATTATGTGGCTATGACCATCTTGATGTTGTAAACCTTCTCCAGCAAGAGTTGTTCTTCCAGCAGTAGCTCCAATTAAAAATCCTCTGGACTGACTATCTGCACCTGCCCAAGCAAAATCTCCAATTCTCTGAAAACCAAACATTGAGTAGAAAAGATAAATTGGGATCATTTCTATGTCATGGTTGGTATATGAGGTTCCTGCAGCTATCCAAGATGACATTGCTCCAGCTTCATTAATTCCTTCTTCTAAAACTTGACCGCTCTTTTCCTCTTTATACGAGCTTAGTTGAGCGGAGTCCTCTGGCTCATATTTTTGTCCCTCATGTGCATAAATTCCTATCTTTTGAAAAAAACCTTCCATTCCAAATGTTCTAGCTTCATCAGGAATGATTGGGACCAGTCTCGGTGCAACATTTTTATCTCTCAAAAGATTTGTCAACATTCTAACTAATGCCATTGTGGTCGACATTTGTTTTTCACCTGTGGAAACCTTCATATTATCGAAAATATCTTTTGGAGGTGCTTTAATAGGCTTTGCATAAGTAGTTCTCTCAGGAATAAAGCCACCCAACTGAAGTCTTCTTTCTTTAATGTATTTTATTTCAGGAGAATTTTGATCTGGCTTGTAATACTCAATATTTTTGACCTGCTGGTCTGTTAATGGAACATCAAATCTATCTCTATAATACATTAGGTCTTCAACATCTAATTTTTTAGTCTGATGGGTTGTATTTACGCTCTCACCACTTTTACCCATGCCGTAACCCTTTATAGTCTTAGCAATTACTACAGTGGGACTACCAACATTTTTAGATGCTTTGTCATATGCTGCAAAAACTTTGTGAGGATCATGCCCACCTCTATTTAATCTCCAAATATCCTTATCTGAAAGACTTGATACAAGTTCTGAGGTTTCTGGATATTTTCCAAAAAATTTTGCTCTAACGTAAGCTCCATCTCTTGCTTTCATTGCTTGATATTCTCCATCAACTGTTTCATTCATTGTCTTAATAAGGTGGCCTGTTTTGTCGTTGGCTAACAGTGAATCCCAATATGAACCCCAAATTACTTTAATAACATTCCATCCGGCTCCTCTAAAAATTCCCTCTAATTCTTGTATAATTTTTCCATTACCTCGCACAGGACCATCTAATCTTTGAAGGTTACAATTTATAACAAATATTAAATTATCTAAATTCTCTCTAGCGGCTAAACCAATTGCTCCTAGAGACTCTGGCTCGTCCATTTCGCCGTCACCTAAAAATGCCCAAACTTTTCTACCTTCATCCTTAATTAGTCCTCTATTAATCAAATATTTCATATATCTTGCTTGATAAATTGCTAACATCGGTCCTAAACCCATAGAGACTGTTGGAAATTGCCAAAAGTTTGGCATTAACCAAGGGTGTGGATATGAGGATAAACCACCAGGTTTAACTTCCTGTCTGAAACTATCTAACTGTTTTTCATTAAGTCTTCCCTCAAGAAATGCTCTAGCGTACATACCAGGTGCACTGTGTCCTTGAAAATAAACAAGATCTCCTCCGAATTTATTATTTTTTGCCCTCCAAAAATGATTCATTCCAACATCATATAAAGTTGCAGCAGATGCAAAGGTTCCAATATGACCTCCAAGTTCAGGAAATTTTTTATTTGCCCTTACTACCATTGCAGCAGCATTCCATCTAATTAATGATCTAATTCTTCTTTCTATATTCTGATCACCACTCGATTTCTTTTCCTCACTTACAGGAATTGTATTTATATAGGGAGTATTTTGTGTGTATGGGATATTGGCTCCCTCCATATAAGCTTTATTGATTAATTCCTTAATCAAATAGTGAGCTCTATGATTACCATCTTTTTCAATAACATCTGAGAGAGACTCTAACCATTCACGCGTCTCTAATGGATCAATATCGCCCTCATTTACAACTTCAATTTTACTAGGTTTTTCTTTCTCAAATTTTGGAATTTGCTTTTCTTGTTCTTTATTTCTTTTTAAAGAATTTTCTGCCTCTAAAATTAAATTTTCAGTATTTTTTGGAACCTCTTCTAATTTAGACAATTTTTCATCAGGGCCTGATATGCTGAGAAGCAAGTCACCTTTTGAAACTTTATCACCAACTTTTACTTCTATATTTTCAACTTTGCCCGAAAAAGTTGATGGAATTTCAACACTAGATTTGTCGCTTTCAATAGTGACCACTGGATCATTTTTTTTAATTTTTTGACCCTCTTCGACAAGTAATTCAATTACCTCAACATTTTCAAAATCGCCAATGTCAGGAACTAATAATTTTTCAGTCATTTTTTATGTTTTATACACTATAAAAATCTAGTGAATTGCAAATTTTAACACATTCTGTCCTATTTTTTGACACTCTTTTACTATTAAATGCAAAAATGTTTAAAAAGATACTAAAATTACTTATTCATTCAAATGATAATACACACGTAGACGCTAAAATGTGGATACAAAAAATATTACTAGAGGGGAAGTACGGAAAGATAAATTCCTAAATTCTTTCAACACATAAAGCTATACCCATTCCACCTCCAATACAGAGAGTCGCACAACCCTTGCTTTTTTTTTGTCTCTTCATTTCATGTACTAAAGTTACAAGTATTCTTGCTCCTGATGCACCAATAGGATGACCTAGCGCGATTGCACCACCATTTACATTAACTTTGTTTGGATCAACACCCAACTCACGAATTACAGCTATGCTTTGAGCTGCAAAAGCTTCATTAATTTCAAATAAATCAACCTCATCTAAATTCCATCCAGCCATATTAGTTGCCTTGCGAACAGCTTCTATTGGCCCTAGACCCATTAAAGTTGGATCTACTCCAACTGATGACCATGAGACTATTTTTGCAAGAGGATTGATAGATTTTTTTTCTGCTTCTTCAATAGTGGTTAAAAATAAGGCTGCAGCACCATCATTTATCCCAGAAGAATTTCCAGGTGTGACTGTTCCATTTTCTTTGAAAACTGTTTTAAGTTTTTCTAGATCAGAAATCTTTAGACCTATTCGTGGATGCTCATCTAAGTTTAGCAGGTTATTGCCTTGGTTAATCTTAACTAACTCATCATCAAATTTGCTATTTTTGATTGCCTCTTCTGTTTTTTTTTGAGAATTTAAAGCAAATTCATCTTGTTCCTTTTTAGATATATCAAATTTTTTTGCAATATTTTCTGCTGTAACGCCCATGTGATAATTATTAAAAGCATCCATTAATCCATCATTAATCATTGTATCGGTTAGTTTTTCTTCTGAAATTTTTCTTTCATCTCTAAAAAAAATTGAATGTGGTGCTATTGACATATTTTCTTGTCCTCCAGAAATAACATTTAATGAATCTCCTAATTTGATAGATTGATATCCCGATATCACTGCTCTTAATCCAGACCCACAAACTTGATTAATTATATGGGCTGGTTTTGAAATTGGTATTCCAGCATTTATTGCAGCTTGTCTAGCGGGGTTTTGTCCAGCCCCAGCGGTTAATACTTGACCCATTATCACTTCATCTACTTCATCTGGACTAAATTTACTTAGTTTTAAAGCTTCTTTGATCACTAAAGATCCAAGTTGATCAGGTCTCATTTTTTTTAATGAACCTCTATAAGATCCTATAGGTGTTCTAACGGCGCTAACAATCGCCACCTCTTTTGATTTATCTATCATTAATTTTTAAATTTATCTTATAATTAAAATATACTAAACATTAATATATTGTATTTAAATAAAATTATAAATGCGCCTGTAGCTCAACTGGATAGAGCGCTTGGCTACGGACCAGGAGGTTCTGGGTTCGACTCCTAGCAGGCGCACCAAAAATAAAAATGTTTGATTGGCTCCTTAAATCTTCCTTACAAATGTCTGTAATTTATTTTTTCATAATAATCTTTATTATTTTATTAATTTTAACTTTTATATTATAAAAAATCTATGACAGATAAATTTGAGCAAATTAGTATAAAAACAGGATTTATGAAACACAATGGTGGAGTTTTATTTAGACAAATTTCTGAAAATTATTATGAGTTCAAATCTACAATAACAAAAAACCATCTAAATTCAGCTGGCATCACTCACGGTGGTTATCTTGCAGCGTTAATTGATGCTGGTTCTGGTTCAGCCGCTCACAGATCAGCCGAACCTTCACCATGTGTAACAATTTCATTAGATTTGAAATTTATTGGTACATCTAGAGTTGGAGATGAAATTATAGGTCATGTTAGAATTTTGAAAAAAACCAAAACACTCGTGTTTTTATTTTGTGAGCTTAAGTGTAACGATAAAGTAATAACTACAGCTAACGGTATTTGGAAAATCTTAAAAAATAAGCCTATTAATACCTAATATGTATTTAACTAATTAGTTAAGGATTAATTAAATTGGATATATAATTAGGTATACCTGAAGAAAAAATATTAATTGTTATATAAATTCTATATATGTGTTAAAGTAAATTTGGTTTTTTTTGAAATGAGAACTTTTTAACTTCCGATTCGGTCTTGTTTTAGTCTATTTTTGTTCTTTAGTACTAACAATATCTGGTAGGTTAAGAAAAAAATATACCAAACATAGAATGTCTAAAAATAAAATATCTGCAATTCTTGGGCCAACTAATACTGGAAAAACCCATCTTGCAATAGAGACAATGTTGTCTTTTGAAAGTGGTATGATTGGTTTTCCTTTAAGGCTTTTAGCGCGTGAGGTCTACGATAAATTGCAAAAAAAATTAAAAACAGACAATGTAGCATTAATAACTGGAGAGGAAAAAATTATCCCATCAAATGCTAAGTACTTTCTATGTACTGTGGAGTCTATGCCAATAGATAAACAATTAGAATTTGTTGCTGTTGATGAAATTCAAATGTGCTCGGATCATGAAAGAGGTCATATTTTTACGGACAGACTTTTAAATATGAGAGGTGAAAAATTAACAATGTTCATGGGTTCAAATACAATTAGGAATATTGTTGCCAAATTAGACGATGATGTAGAGTTTATAAATAGAGATCGTTTGTCAAAACTTTCTTACTCTGGCCATAAGAAAATTTCAAGAATAGACCGAAAAACTGCAATAATTGCATTTTCAGCGGAAGAAGTATACGCAATAGCTGAGCTTATCAGAAGACAAAAGGGGGGAGCCTCAATTGTTATGGGTTCTCTTAGTCCAAAGACTAGAAATGCTCAAGTTGAATTATATCAATCTGGTGATGTTGATTTTTTAGTTGCAACAGATGCAATTGGGATGGGTATAAATATGGATCTCAATCATGTGTATTTTTCAAATTTAAAAAAATTTGATGGAAAAAAATTAAGACGGTTAAATTTATCCGAAATTGGTCAAATTGCTGGTAGAGCAGGGAGATATATGAATGATGGAAGCTTTGGGATAACCGGTCAATGTGGAATAATAAGTCCTGAAAATGTAGAACTACTTGAAAACCATAAATTTGAGGAGATTAGCTATTTATTTTGGAGAAATTCAAATCTTAATTTTAATAACCCAACTTTATTAATAAAATCTCTGGATGAAAAACCCCATAAAGACTGGTTGAGAAAAATATACGAATGTGAGGATGAAAAAGCTTTAAAGTTTTTTTTAAAAGACAAAAACTTTGAAAATATCAAGTTTAATCAAGAAAAATTAAGACTTTTATGGGAATGTTGTCAAATACCAGATTTTGTTAAAAAAACATACGGTAATCATTATGAGGTAATTGGAAATGTTTTCAAATATTTAAACAGTAAAACAGGCAAAATTTCTAACGATTATATGCGATTACAGCTGATGAAACTTGATAAATTAGATGGAAATGTAGATTCTTTGTCAAATAGAATTGCAAATGTAAGAACTTGGTCATATGTTTCAAATAAAAATAATTGGGTAGAAAATCATAATTATTGGATAGAAAAAACTAAGTTATTAGAGGACAGACTTTCAGACAGATTGCATGAGGAACTTACAAAAACTTTTATTGATAAACGTGCAAGTATCCTTGCAAGAGGTTTGAAGCAGGATATGGAGTTTAATACAAAAATTTTAAAAAATAATGATGTAATAATCGACAATCAGTTTATCGGTAAAATAAATGGTCTTAAACTAGAATTGGATTTAAAAAAAGGAGCCTTAGAAACAGACATAAAATCTCTAAAAAAAGCTGCCAGACAATCTGTTAGTCCTGAACTCGAAAAAAGAGTTAAAATTATAATTGAAACTGGTCTTATTGAACTTAGGGATGATTCTAAAATTTATTGGAATAACTCAATAATCGGAAGGTTGACTGCTGGTAAAGATTATCTAAATCCTAATTTAGAATTAATAGTTGATGACATTTTAGAGCAAAATCAAAAGCAAAAGTTGTTAGATTTTATGGGTAAATGGTTAAAAAATAAAATTGGCACAGTTTTAAAAAGTTTAATTGATTTAAAGAATATAAAAGAAAAAAATCCGTCAACAAAAGCTTTAGCATATCAACTTTATGAAAATAATGGTGTAGTTAAAAGAGAAAAAGTCTCAGAATATTTGAACAAACTAGATCAAAATGAAAGAAAAATTTTACGTGACATAGGAGTGAAATTTGGAAGATATCACGTTTTTTTGTTTAAATTAATAAAACCTGATGCAGTTTCTTTAAGAACATTACTATGGAAAAATTATCATCAAAAATATTTTAATTTAAGACCTCCAACATTTGGCTTGAACTTTTTAGACGATAAGAATTTTAGAAATAAAAATTTCATGTTGTTATGTGGATTTGAAAAATTCGACACCTTTTTTGTTAGAATTGATATTCTTGAGAGATTATTCATACAAATATTGAATTCTGATAATAAAGAAAATGAAAAAATGATCAAAATGGTCCCAGAGATGATTAATCTACTAGGCTGTAGTAAAGAAAATTTTAAAAAGTTAATTAGCATGATGAATTATAAAGTTTTTGAAAAAGATAGTGATCTTTTTTTCAAGTATTATCCCACTAAGAAAACCAAAAAGATTTTTCTTAAAAAACCTAATAAAGAAAGCCCATTTATGGTTCTTAAAAATCTTAATTTAAACTAATAGATGTTTTTTAAAAAAAAAGTAAAAATAAATATTGATAGTAATTTAATTGAAATATGTGCTCTTTTAATTCACGCAGCAAAAATTGATGAACACTTCTCTGAAAAAGAAGAAAAAATTATTAAGCAAACGATGTTAAAAATCGGAGTAAAAAATGATGAATTGGATAAATTATTTAGCGAAGCGATAAAAATTGAGGATAATTCTAATCAAATTCTTAATTTTACAAAAGAGGTTAAAAGTATGAATGAAGAAAATAAAATTCAAATTATTGAGTCATTGTGGAGGATTATTTACTCTAATAAAGAAGCAGATATCTATGAGACAAGTTTAATGAGAAGGCTTGGAGGATTATTGTATGTTGATAATAAAGTAATGGGAGACATCAAAGAAAAGATAAAAAATGAGAATTTATAATGACATATTTAGTTAATGATAAGTGTATTAAATGTAAACTGACAGATTGTGTCGATGTTTGTCCGGTCGATTGCTTTTATGAAGGTAAAAATATGCTTGTAATTAAACCTGATGAGTGTATAGATTGTGGCGTTTGTGAGCCTGAGTGCCCTGTTAATGCAATTCAAGCCGACACGGAACCAGGAAGCGATAGATGGTTAGATATCAATAAAAAATATTCTGAAATCTGGCCAAATATAAGTGAAAAGAAAGATCCACCTACGGATCACGAAAATTATAAAGATGAGCAAGATAAGTTTGAAAAATATTTTAAAGAGAACATTTAAAAAAAAATCTAAAAAATTAAAAAAAGTTAGTAAAACAAAAGTCGCTAAGAAAATAAAAAAATCAATTAAAAAAACACAAAAAAATTTAAAACAAAAAACAAAAAAAATTAATCAAAAAAAACAAATTAAAAATCCTCAAAAGAATACTGAGTTAAAAGCAGAAAACTTAAGGATCTCTAAAGGAACTGAGATTAAACCTGAAATAAAAAAAGTTAATAAACAGGCAACTGAAAAAAGAGAGTATAAGATTAAAGATTATGTTGTCTATCCAAAACATGGTGTTGGACAAATATCTGAATTTAAAAAAATTAGCATCGGTGGAATAGATGTTGAAACATATGTAATTAAATTTGAGAAAGATAAGGCAAACGGGATGGTACCAATCAATAAACAATCTCATCTCCGTCCATTAGCTACAATTAATCAAGTTAATAAATGTGTTTCTATATTAAAAAGTAAACCAAAAATTAAAAGATCGATGTGGAGTAGAAGAGCACAAGAGTATGAAGCCAAGATTTCGTCAGGTAAAATTTATGAATTAGCAGAGGTAGTCAGAGATCTAAATAAAGGGGATGATTTAATGGTAGATCAATCCTATAGTGAAAGACAACTTTTTGAAAAAGCTTATGAACGAATTTTATCAGAATTTAAAATAATACTGAATTTATCTTTAGAAGATACCCAAAAAAAATTAGACAAGGCACTAAAGAGAAATTTAGATGGCGAAAATAAACAAGGGACTACAGCTATTAAAAGTTCAGCACCTGAAATACAAGATGAGGAGCCAATTTCAGAGAACGAAAATGACGAACCTGTTGAAGATTAAAAAAAACGCCTCTCACACATAACGTTATGAGAAGCGTTTTTAATAAAGAATACTAAGTTATTATCTTCTTCTTCTTTTTTTAGCTTTTTTCTTAGCTTTTTTCTTAGCCTTCTTTGCTTTTTTTCTTCTTTTAGCCATCTTTAGCTCCCTTTTTTAGTTAAACGAATCAAAATTGATTCGTAATTACTTATTTTTATTTTTTTATGCACGTTATGTCAAATCTTTAATTGAAGTTAAAATTTTTACAAAATTTTTTTAAATTAAAAATATTTTTATAATTTTAATGTATAAAAAAGTTAATGTTTATGCGCTTAATAATCAAATATTTTACTTAAACTAATAAAGTTTTTCTAAATCTTCTTTATATTTTTCTAAAATTTTTTTTCTTTTTAATTTCAAAGTTGGTGTTAACATTCCATTTTCAATTGTAAATTCCTCTTTTATTAATTTAAATTTTTTAACTTTTTCTACTAACGACAAAGTTTTGTTTAAATCCTCCAAATAAATTTCAATTTCTTTTTTATTTTCATTACTTTCACTCACGATTAATGCAACCAGATATGTTTTTTTATCTCCATATACAAAGCTTTGTTTAATTTTTTCATTTAAACATAGTAAATTTTCAATTTTGGAAGGTGATATGTTATCTCCACCAAGATTGACAATAATTTCTTTTTTTCTATCTGTTATTTTTAAATTCCCATCTTTTGTAATTTCACCTATGTCCCCAGTATATAGCCAGCCATTTTTAATTACTTCATCCGTCTCTTTTTTTTTATTCCAGTAACCTAGCATAATGTTTTCACCTTTAACTAGGATCTCGCCATCCTCAGCAATTTTTACTTGATTGGTTTTGAAGGGTGGGCCCACTGTTTCAATCTTAATTTTTCCAGGAATATTACAACTAACAACAGGAGAGGCTTCGGTTAGTCCATATCCTTGTAAGGTTGGTAATCCTATAGAATTCAAAAATTCACCAATTTTTTGATCTAAAGCACCCCCTCCAGAAACGAAAGCCTTTAGTTTACCACCAAATTGACTTCTAATTTTTCTTCTTACCAGTTTTTCGCAGAAAAAATTAATAAAACTTTCTCGTAAACTTAATTTACTTTTATTTAGTTTTTTAATTCCGAGTGAGACAGTAGATGAAATTAATTTCTTTTTAAAACCCTTTTGTTTTGAAAAATTCATATAGATTTTACTGTACAAGTTTTGATAAAATCTAGGGACTGCTGTCATTATTGTTGGTTTTGCGACCGACATATTAGATAATAATTTTTCCAGACTTTCAGCGTAATAAACTTTTGCTCCAAGTGAAATTTGCACAAATTGAACCGCGTGTTCATATGAATGTGATAACGGTAACCAAGTTAGAAAAACTGGTTTTTCATTTTTAAATAGAGGTACTAAAATATTTAATGCACCCTCACAATTGGATAAGATTCCACCATGACTTAACATTACTCCTTTTGGATTTCCAGTCGTTCCAGAGGTATAAATAATACATGCAAGATCATTTCTTTTTAGGTTAGTGTTTACAGAATGTTGAATTTTAAAGTTCTGGTCAGTCATTATAGTTTTCCAATTAGTAAAAATTTTTTGAAAAAAGTCCAATTCTTCATCAAAGCTATCCATGGATATTACTTTAATATCTTTTGTTAAATAATTTTTAATTTTATTAAATTTCTCTTCGTTAGAGACGATGCAGACTTTAGGTGAACTATCTTTAACTATATATTCATAATCCTTATCTGAGTAAGTCGTAAATAAAGGTACAGTTACTCCACCAGCATTCATAATTGATAAATCAGAAATTAGCCACTCTGGTCGATTTTCTGAAAGTAATAAACACCTGTCCCCTCTAATTATTATCTTTCTTAAATAAGTAGTTAATATCCTTATTTGTCCATCAACTACTCTCCATGAATAATTAGTAGGTTGTCTAAACTCTGGTGACTCCTGTTCTTTTGATTTTAAATTTTTCAAAAATGCAGTTTCATCAATACTAAATTTTTTTGGTACATTCTTTTCAGATTGTCTAAAAAAAAGTTCTACAAGGCTATTGATGTTTTTTAATTCCATAAAAAATGGTGGGCGAAGAGAGAATCGAACTCTCACTTCTTGCGAAACACGATTTTGAGTCGTGCGCGTCTACCAGTTCCGCCATTCGCCCATAATTGTTTAATAATTTATTAAATAGTATAAGAACTAAAATTATATTAAAACCAAAAAATGTTTTATAATCTTTATAAAAAGTGTTTAGATTTAGCAGCACACAAAAGTTCAAAGTACTACTTGGCACTTGTATCTTTTGTTGAAAGTTCTTTTTTTCCTATTCCTCCTGACGTTATGGTTGTACCAATGGTGATCTCAAAAAAGAATGATTTTATCAAAATCTTTCTTATAACAACAATTTTTTCTGTCATGGGTGGTATGTTAGGTTATTTAATTGGAGCTTTCTTTTTTGATTTTGGATCACAAATTATGAGTTTTTATGGATATGAAAATAAACTATATAATATTAAAGAAAATTTAGTTAATAGTGATGGTTTTTATGCCTGGCTTAGTATACTTTTTTTAGCAGGATTTACACCTCTTCCCTATAAAGTTTTTACCATTGCAAGTGGCTTAATAAGTTTTAATTTTTTGATATTCATCTTTATTAGTTTGGTTTCAAGAGGGTTGAGATTCTTTATAGTCTCATACCTCTCTTATAAGTTTGGGAATTTATTTACTGAATTTATGGAAAAGCACGGGTCAAAATGGTTTACAATAATTGGATTATTAATTGTTATAATTGGATTATTAATTTATCTAATTCTAAAATTTTATGTTTGATTTAAAAAATGAATTTTATCTAAAAATTATTTTTATTGTTAGCTTTACTGCATTAATTTTTGCATATTTCGTAGAATATATATTAGGTCATCAACCATGTAATTTATGCATTGTGGAGAGAATTCCTTATATAATTAGTATAATTTTAATTGCCGTGATTTTTATTGTAAAGAAAAATCAAAAATTTTTAACTTTGTTGTTAATTCTTACTTTTGTCTTTTCGTTTACAATTTCTATTTATCATTATGGAATTGAGCAAGGTTTTTTTGAAGAATCAACCGTATGTAACGCAAGAAATTTTATTGAAAACATAACTAAAGAGGATTTACTTAAAGAGTTGAGTAAAAAAACTATAAGTTGTAAGGATGTGACATTTAAGTTTTTTGGATTTTCCCTAACAAGTATTAATGTTGTTTTAAGTTTATTATTTATTATAACCCTCATTAAAATTTTTATTAAATATGAAAAAAACAAGTAATAAAGTTGAAGAATTTATAAGAGTTGATCATGCGGGTGAAAGAGGAGCTGTCAAAATCTATGAAGGCCAGCTGTTGGCTTTAAATACAATTGTTAAGAATGAGAGTCTAAAAAAGACAATTGAAGACATGAAAGAGCATGAGACAGAACATTGTCAATTTTTTGAAAATGAAATAAAAAAAAGAAATATAAAACCTACAAAATTTTTACCTTTATGGGACTTAATGGGTATAGGTTTAGGATTTGGATCAACATTATTAGGAAAAAAAGCAGCAATGTTGTGCACCGCATCAGTTGAAGAAGTAATTGACAAACACTATTTAGATCAAATAAATCAATTAGGACCAGAAGAAAAAGAGTTGAAAAAAAAAATAATTAAATTTAGACAAGATGAGCTAGACCATAAAGATATAGCTTATGAGGAAGGTGCATCAAAAAAAGGTTTTTACTCAATTATGGACAAAATAATTAAAACAGGTTCAAAAATAGCTATTCGTATTTCAGAAAAAGTTTAGAAATTAAGCCTCAAGCTCAACATCCCAATACAAATAATCCATCCAACTTTTATGGAGATAATTTGGAGGAAAATTTTTTCCATTACGATGTAGATCTTCCGTTGAAGGTTGATAAGGGTATTGACTTAGTTTCATTCCTGATGTTTTTAGAAGTTTACCACCCTTTTTAACATTACATTCAGAACAAGCAGTTACAACATTATCCCAATTTGTTTCTCCCCCTTTTGATCTTGGCAACAAGTGATCAAAAGTTAGCTCTTCACCACTACCACAATATTGACAAGAAAATTTATCTCTTAAAAAAACGTTAAATCTTGTAAAACTTGGTTTAGTTTGGGGTACAATATAATTTTTTAATGCAATAACGCTTGGTAGCTGCATATTGAAAGATGGACTCCTAATTATTCTGTCATAACTACTTACTATAATAACTCTATCTAAAAACACAGATTTGACAGTATCTTGCCAAGACCACAATGATAAAGGATAATAGCTTAGCGGTCTGTAATCTGCATTTAAAACTAATGCAGGACATTTTTCTAAAGAAACATTTTGTTCAATAAAATTATTCATTAAATAATAGTAGCTTAATTAAAAAATTATTTCAATAATTAGAGATTATTAAAATTTTCTAAAATATAATTTAATCCTATGCTTGAAGCCTCTACTGGGATATGATGTCCACAATTTTTAATTAGTCGTGTTTTAACGTTAACTTTATTCCTAATAAAAAAATCTTTGGCTTCAAGCAAAAAGTTAGGTGAAACTATTTCATCTGCGTCACCATGAATCATCAAAATATCTGCATCAACGTTTTTTTGTTTTATCAAATATTCTTGATTAATTATTTTTCCTGAGAAACCTACTATACAGTTATATCTTTGATCGGAAATTAAACCTAAGTTTAACGACATCATGCAACCTTGGCTAAAACCAGATAAGCAAATTCTATTATTCTGTAAGTTAAACTCATTTTTTATTTCATTAATAAATTTATTTAGTTTAGTTTCTGCTTTTTTGGACTCATTAAGAATATATTCTGGGTCATCTTTTGACAAATCAAACCACTGATAACCTGAGGGATTTATGGCACATTTTTCATGACCGTTAGGACAAATAAAAATTGTGTTTGGCAAATGACGTCTCCAGGCTAAAGATAGCATGCTAATGTCTTGACCATCACCCCCATATCCATGAAGTAAAATTATTGCATTCTCAATTTCAAAACCATTCTCAGGTTTCAATATTATTGAATCAAGACAAAATGTCATAGTTTATAATTAATGTTTTTTTATTTTGAAAACACCCTACAATATGTAAATGTTTTCTGGAATAATTTTAAAAGTATTATCAATAGCGCTATTAATCGTCGTAGGAGTGGTCCTTATACTTGGAATTGGAACTTTATTTAAAGGAGGAGAGACTAGTAAAAAATACTCAAATAAATTAATGCAGCTGAGAGTGATATTACAATTTATTGCTGTTATCGTATTAGTGGGCTTTGCGTATTTTTTTAAAAACTAATTATAAAGTTTTAGCCACTCAACAAAATTTTCCTCATTAAAATCAATTGAACCAATAATCCTAGCAAACTCTTTTCCATTTTTATTTAGTAAAATTGAAGTCGGAATTCCTCTTAAAGCAAACTTTTTTGTTAAATTTATATTTTCATCAAAATATAAATTTAAATTTTTAATATTCATATCATCAAAAAACTTTTTAGCTTTTTTAACATTATCCTGTCCAACATTTACTGGAAATATTTTAAGGTTATTTAAATCTTTATTTAATTTCAATATATCTAACGATGGCATTTCTTCTTTACATGGAGCGCACCAAGTTGCCCAAAAATTCAGTAATAAAATGTTTCCCTTATAATCACTTAAATTTAGTTGGTTATTTTGATCATCTAAGATGGTTAAATTTGTATATTCTTTTAATTCCTTGTTTAGTATAAGGTTCTTAATATTAGGGGTTTCATTTGCAAACGTATTTGAAATTAAAAATATAAATATTATTAAAAATCTCATATTAAAAAGGTATAAATAATTAGCATGGTAAAATATAAAAACAATAAGGCAATTTGGAATACTCGAATAAAAATAAAGACATCTGCTCTCTATAAAAGATATGGCAGCTCAATTAACATTGACAAAAAACTTTTTAGAGAGGACATAATTGGATCAATTGCTCACGTAGAAATGCTTTTTAAACAAAAAATTATTTCTTTTAAAATTAAAAATAAAATTATCTATGGACTTAATAAAATTGAGAAAGAGATATTAAATAATAAATTCCAATTCAATCAAGAATTTGAAGATATTCACATGAACATAGAAAAAAGACTCACACAATTGATAGGTGACGATGCTGGTTACATTCATACAGCTAGATCAAGAAACGATCAAGTTATTACAGATTTAAAAATATGGATGAAATCAGCTACTCAAAATATAGACTTAGCTTTAAAAAAATTGATCAAAACTAATCTTAAGATTGCTGAAAAGAATATTAAAACTATCATGCCAGGATTCACTCACTTAAAAAATGCTCAAGCTTTATCTTTAGGTCATTACTTAATGTCTTATGTTGAAATGTTTAATAGAGATAGAAAAAGATTTTTAAATAATTTGGAAAGTCTCAATGAAAACCCTCTTGGTGTATGTGCATTAACAGGAACTTCTTTTAATATAGATAGAAAACTTACTACAAAAAAATTAGGTTTTAAAAGCCCTACCAACAACTCAGTAGATACGATATCAGACAGAGATTTTGTTATAGACTTTTTGTATGGCTGTTCTGTATGTGCAATGCATATATCCAGAATAGCTGAGGAATTAATAATTTGGAACTCAGATGGTTTTAATTTAATTAATTTATCAGATAAAGTTGTAACAGGATCTTCCATCATGCCACAAAAAAAAAATCCAGATATGCTTGAATTTTTGAGAGGAAAGACGGGAGGAATATACGGTAATTTATTTTCGATGTTAACTGTGCTTAAAGGGTTGCCTTTATCTTATTACAAAGATCTTCAGGAAGATAAAGAGATAATCTTTAAAACTAATGATACTTTAAATAATTGTTTAAAAATTCTTGACGAAATTTTAAATAATTTTACTCCAAATAAAAAAAAAATGATAGAACTGGCAAGCATTGGTTATATTACAGCAACTGATTTGGCTGACTATATTGTTAAAAATCACTCTAGATCTTTTAGGGAAGCTTATCAAAAAACAGCCGCTATAATAAACATAGCTGAGAAAAGAAAAAAAAAATTAGATGAGTTAACATTATATGATTTAAAAAAAGTTGAGCCAAATTTGACGAAAGATGTTTTAAAAGTATTTGACTTAAAAAATTCTGTAAATTCAAAGAAATCTTATGGAGGAACTGCTTTTGATAATATTAAAAAAATGATAATAAAATATAAAAAACAATTATGATGAAAAAATTTTATCTCTTGTTTATAGTTTGCTTACTAGTAACGTCTTGTGGAAAGCGGGGAGATCCTACTTATGAAGAGCCGACTTCCAAAATACCTTATTATGTTACAAAATATTCATGAAATATGTAAATAAAAATTTTTTTGTTGAAGGTATTAAGGCATCCTATTTAGCTAAGAAATTTGGGACTCCTCTTTATTGTTATTCATTAGGTAAACTGAAAAATAATATAAGGAATTTGAAAAATAATTTTAGAAAAGTTGAACCAATAATATGCTTTTCTGTAAAATCAAATCCCAATACTCATCTGTTACGCGAAATTAAAAAAGAAGGTTTAGGTGCTGATGTTGTTTCAATTGGTGAACTAATGAAAGCCCTTAAAGCAGGTATAAAGCCCAAAAACATTGTTTTTTCAGGAGTCGGTAAAACTGAAGTTGAAATTGAATACGCCATTAAAAAAAAAATTTTACTTATAAATGCAGAGTCTAAAAACGAAATTTTGCAAATAGAAAAAATTGCTAAAAGACTCGAAACTAGAGTTAATATAGGAATTAGATTAAATCCAAATACTGACGCAAAGACTTTGAGCCAAATATCAACAGGTAAAAAAGAAAATAAATTTGGGGTTTCTGATAAAGTATTCCTGACACTTGTTAAATATGTAAAAAAATCAAAAAATTTAAGTTTAAAGTGTTTAAGTGTCCATATAGGAAGTCAAATCTTAGACTCAAAACCATATGAAAAAATGCTCAAAATAGTTGATAAAATTATAAAAAAAACCAAGTTCAATTTTAAATATATTGATTTAGGTGGTGGAATGGGAATTAAGTATAATAATGAGAAGGAAACTTTAAATCTAGATAAATATTCCAAAAGTATAAAAAAATTTTTAAAGAAAAAACAATCTAAAATTATACTAGAACCAGGTAGATCAATAGTTGGTAATACAGGCATTTTAATATCAAAAGTAATTTATAATAAAGAGGGATACAAAAAAAATTTTATAATATTAGATGCAGCCATGAATGATCTTATGCGGCCAGCTTTATATAGTGCAAAACATCAAATTAAACCTACTATAAAAAGAAATAGCTATACAAATAAAATTTATGAATTTGTTGGTCCGATTTGTGAGAGTACTGATAAATTTGGATCATACAAAAAGTTTCAAAAATTAAGAGAGAATGACTTAATCATAATTTGTGATGTTGGGGCTTATGGGGTATCCTTAAGTTCTAATTACAATTTAAGACCTAAACCAGCAGAAATATTAATTGAAAAATCAAAAGCTAGAGTAATCTCAAAAAGAGAAAAACTTACTGAAATAATATAAAGTTATCTAAATATGATAAGAAACTTTTTATTTTCAATTTCTTTTTTTTCAGGAATTATCTTTATATCAATAATTTTTTTACCCTCACTTTTGTTGCCACAAAAAATTGCTTTGTTTGGTGGAAAGCTTATGGGTTATTGGTCTCAATACTGTCTTAGAATCATTTTATCAACTAAGATTGTTATCAAAGGAAAAGATAATATGATAAATTACGAAAAATTTTTCATCGCCTCTTCACATCAATCAATGTTTGAAACTTTTTTTCTGCAAACCATTTTTAATTCACCAGTATTTATTTTGAAAAATGAACTTATAAGAATTCCTGTTTTTGGATGGTATTTAAAAAAGATAGGCTCTATTTCAATAAAACGAGATAAGATTACGAAAGACAATCTTAATTTTTTTGAAGATATTTCAGAAACAATTCAAAATTCTAAAAGACCAATAGTTATTTTTCCACAGGCTACAAGAGTATTACCAGAAGATCGACCACCCTTTAAAAAAGGAGCATCACGAATATATGAAAAATTAAATATTCTCTGTCAACCAGTGGCAATCAATTCCGGTTATGTGTGGCCTAAAAATGGTATAAAAAAACCTAATAAAGTAATTACTATATCAATACTTAAGCCAATCAAGCCAGGATTACAAAAGGAGGAATTTTTACAAGAACTTCAAAAAAAAATTTATGACGAACTAGACTTAATTTGCTAACCTTTCATCGGCATAACAATAAAAATACTGTCAAAATCACTTGGATCTTTAATTAATACAGGTGAACCAGTGTCATTAAAATGCATTTCAATTTTCTCACCATCTAGCTGAGAGGCAACATCAATCAGATATCTAGAATTAAAACTAATTTCTAAATCATGATCAAATTTTGTTGAGAGTGTTTCATTACCATCCCCACTGTTTGTATTATTAACAGATAAATTTAATGTATCCTTTTTTAAGCTAAATTTTACACCATCTTTTTTATCTAACGATACTGAAGCGACCCTATCTACTGAATTTAAAAATAATTTTAAATCTATTTCTAATTTTTTTTGATTATTCTTAGGTATCACTTGAATATAATTTGGAAATTTTCCATCAATAAGTTTTGAAATAAGGATACTATCACTTAACTCAAATTTAATTTTTGACTTCATATTCGAAATTTTTACATCTCCATCAGAATTCTCTAAAATAGAACATAATTGAAAAATAGTTTTTTTTGGTAAAATGATTGGTTCAAATTCAATTTCCTTTTCTAATCTTATTTTTGAAATTGACATTCTGTGGCTGTCAGTAGCAACAGCCGTCAAATATTTTTTTTCATCAACTTCCGTTTGATGTAAATATATACCACTCAAATAATGCCTAGTTTCATCATTTGAAACTGAAAACTTACACTTATTTAGTAATTTTAGAAATTGTTTGGATTTGATTGAAAATTCATTTTGATTAAAACTTTCATCAGTTACTGGAAATTCTGAATGACTTATACAATTAAGATTAAAAATAGATTTATCTGACTCTAAGTGCAGCTTATTTTTATCATTCAGGGTTAAATTGATTTTTTTTCCAGATGAAATTTTTCTGACTATATCGTACATTATAGATGATGTTGTGGTAGTTTTACCCTCTTCAAACACTTCTATATTATTTATTTGATGTATAAAAATTATATCAAGATCCGTTGCAGTTAAATTTAATTTTGAATTATGAGCACTTAACAGAATATTTGATAAAATTGGTAACGTGCTTCTTTTTTCTACAACTCCTTGACAATAATTTAATGCTTGCTGTAAATCCCGTTGGTTTACGCTAAATTTCATTTTCTTTTGTATTATATAATATTTGGTTCTTTAGTTTATTTATATTTTCTGCCATATCTTTATCAATATCTTTTAATTTCTCTATAGTTTTTACAGAGTGAATTATAGTAGTATGATCTCTATTTGAAAATTCTCGTCCTATTTCTGGTAACGATTTAGGTGTTAAAATTTTCGTAAGATATATAGCTGTTTGTCTTGGTCTCACTAGATATCTCGATCTTCTAGGAGACAGCATTTCATTTTTGCTAATTTTAAAAAATTTACACACCAAAGTCTGTATCAAATCGATAGTTACTTTGTTTTCGTTAATGTTTAGTAAATCTTTTAAAACGACTTTAGTCTCTGCCAAATTTGGTAATTTGTTATAAATTCTTGAAAAAGATATTAAACGATTAATTGCACCTACTAATTCTCTTATACTATTAGAAATTTCGAGGCTTATAAAATCTTTGATTTCCTTTGAGATTTCTATCTTATCAGCATAGAGTTTATTCAATTCATTAATTTTTTTTTCAATAATATTTTTTCTCAATTCGAGATCTGGTTTTTGAATATCAACAACCAACCCACCAGAAAATCTTGATTTTATTCTTTCTTGAATTCGAGACAATTTATTTGGAGGTCTATCAGCAGATACTATAATTTGACTGCCCTTTTCCAATAAAGCATTAAAAGTGTGAAAAAACTCTTCCTGCATAGCCTCTTTGCCGTTCATAAATTGGATATCATCTATAAGTAATATATCAGTATTTCGGAAATATTCTTTGAATTTTACCATATCGTTTGCTTTTATTGATTTAATAAATTGATACATAAATCTTTCTGCTGGAATAAACATAACTTTTTTTCTTTTTTTTAATTCAAAACCTATAGAGTTTAAAAGATGTGTTTTACCTATCCCAACACCTCCATAAATATATAAAGGGTTATAATGAGAATGACTTTCGGTAGCTTTCAATGATGCTTCGTAGGCAAGTTTATTACTACTCCCAGTTACAAAATTCTCGAACCTTTTGTTATGATCAACCCGATTATACTGTAAAAAAGAGTCCTTCAAAAATGAGATATTTTCGCTTTTTTTTAAAGAAATATTAGTATTATATTTATTTCCAATATTAATGTTCTTTTCAATGATTTTAAACTCAATACGAATTAAATCTTTTTTAAAAACTTTAACAATTTGTAAAATTTGATCCAAATATCTAGAAGTTATCCAATCTCTTATGAACCTTGTTGGTACTGAAATTAATATGTAATTATTGAATTCATCGATAAAATCAATTTTTTTTAGCCAACTTTCATAAACTTCTGAACCCAATTTACTTTTCATCTCATTCTGAATTAATTGCCAATCTAATTTATTTGATTTTATTTTTTTCGGCTCAGGATTTTTTTTGATATTTTCTATATTCATGAAGAAACTTGAGTAAGAGCTATAATAAAAATTATTTCAACAAAATATTTTGTAAATTCAAAAAAAAATAAAATCTAGGATTGTGTAATATAAAAAATTTACAAAAAAAAATTGAAATCTATGATTGTGTAAAATTTTTTTTTAAAAAAATTCTATTTAATTTTTTTACTCAAAAATTTATTAATAAAATTTATGATTGAACTTAAAGAGACCGAGTTATTTACTAAATCTAAATGTTGTATGAGAATGAGTTTTTATTACAGATTTTGTAGATCCTGAGGTTGTATCACTTAAACAACTTGTAATACAGATTAAAGGGTAGATATTTTCTTAGTAATCCTGGAAATATTTCTTGAAGCATTTTGTTTTTTGATTACCCCAGTTTTAGCAATTTTCATCAGTTCAGAATTCAACTTAGGTAAGAATTTTAGGGCTTCTGACTTATTTTTTCTTTCTAATAAAAGATTCATTTTTTTTATTGCGTTTTTGTATCTACTTTTTCTAATTTTGTTTACAGATGTTTGTTTTGATATTTTTCTTACTCTTTTAATTGCTGATTTTGTGTTAGCCATTTGAGCAGGGGGTATAACTTGAGAAATAGTATCGGTCAATCAAATAATTCATTTATTTTTGACAAAAATTGCAAAAGAATGTTGATCTATTCGAAATATTTTTTTTTTGAATTGACCCTTTGCAATCTATTCGTTTACATTTTAGTCCCTCTCTCCCGTAAACTTTAAAATTTTTTTGAAATGATCCTTTCTTACCTAATGCATCTTTAAAGTCTCTTATTGAAGACCCCCCTTTTTTGATAGCATTTAGAAGGACCAACTTTGAGTTTTTAAAAATTTTTTTGCACTCTGTTTTATTGATAGATCTTCCTTCTTTAGAAGGGTTTATCTTGCTTAAATAGAGAATTTCACTGGCATAAATATTTCCAATTCCTGATATAAAATTTTGATCTAAAAGAAAATTTTTGACATTCTTTTTTTTATCTTTTAGCTTATTGTAAATATAATTGATATTAAATCTTGAATTAAACGGCTCTGGACCTAATTTTTTAAATCTTTTTTCAAGAGACTGTTGGTCTTTTATAATTTCAAAAAAACCAAATCTTCTAGGGTCATTATATACTAATCTAAATTTATCGAAAAAAATTTCAATATGATTATGTTTGTTAGGTAATTCAGGGGAACTATAAAAACTCATGTTTGTAAAAAAATTTTTTTTATTTTGCTCTAAAAGATGGATTGTGCCACTCATACCAAGATGAATTAATAATTTGTTTCTTCCAGACAAAAAAAGAATTAAATATTTTGAAAATCTATCAACATTTAAAATTTTTTGATTTTCTAAAATTTTTTTAAATTTTATAGGTACCTTAATTCTTAAATTTCTATTCCTAACTATTACCTTTTTGATAGTTTTTTGAATTATTTTTTTATTTAGTGATTGTCTTACAATTTCTACTTCTGGTAATTCTGGCATTTCATACTATATTATTTGTATATTTAAATTTTATGCAACAAGATCTTCAAAATAAAAAAGGACTAGTACAAAATGTCTTTAACCAAGTTTACGATCAATATGATCTAATGAACGACCTAATGTCACTAGGTATTCATAGAATATGGAAAAAAAACTTGTTGAATATGATGAACCCTTCTATCAACCAAAAGTTAATAGACGTTGCTTGTGGAACAGGGGATATAGCCAAAATTTATTTAAAATTTGTGGGTGAAAATGCTGACGTAACTTGTGTTGATCCAAATAAAGGGATGATAAAAATAGCCAAAAAAAAATTACCCAAATATAAAAATCTAAAATGGTATATATCCTCAGCTGAAAGTTTACCTTTCTTGAGTAACTCGTTTGATTTCTATACAATCAGCTTTGGATTAAGAAATACAAAAAATATAAAGAAATCTTTAATAGAAGCATACAGAGTTTTAAAACCAGGAGGTCGATTTTTATGTCTTGAATTTTCAAAAATTCAAAACTCAAATTTAAATGATCTTTATAAAAAATATTCCAAATTAATTCCAGAAATTGGAAAAATTGTTGTGGGAAAAAAAGAGCCTTACCAGTATTTGATAAAAAGTATTGAAAATTTTGTTAATCAACATGAGCTCATAGACTTAATGCATGAAAGTAAGTTTGATAAGTGTGATTATACAAATTTATCCGGTGGTATAGTTTCAATTCATAGTGGTTGGAAGATATAATGATAAAAAAATTAATTACATTGTTTAAACTTGGACGGAAAGTTGCAAAATCAAATATTTTAGATATAACTTCAAAATTTCAAGCGCCACCTTTATCTATTAAAATTTTATTTAAAGTTTTATCTTTCTCTTTTTCATCCAAAAATAACATTCAGGTAAACAATAATGAGGAAGAAAAGTTATCTAAATCGCTAGAGTCAATGGGCACAACTTTTATAAAATTAGGTCAATTCTTGGCAACAAGACCTGATATTATTGGAGAAAGTTTATCAAAAGAACTTGAAAGTCTTCAAGATAAATTACCCCCATTTTCCCAAGATCAAGCCAAAAAAATTATTAAAGATGATTTTGGAATAAATACCTACAATTCAATTATTGATTTAAGCGAGCCTGTTGCAGCTGCATCTATAGCTCAAGTTCATAAAGCCAAAATAGATGATAATGGAATAATAAAAGATGTTGCGATAAAAATTTTAAGACCTGATATTAAAAAAATTTTTAATGATGAAATTGATGCAATTATGTTATTTGCATTCTTGGTTGAGTCTCTAATAAAAAAAACAAAAAGATTGAAACTTGTTGAAGTAGTTTTTTTACTCAAAGAAATTACTAATCTTGAAATGGACCTAAGATTTGAGGCTGCTGCAGCAAATGAATATGCAGAAAACACAAAAAATGATATTGGTTTTAACGTTCCAAAAATTTACTGGAATTATACTAGTGAAAATGTAATGACACTTGACTGGGTAGAGGGTATCTCAATTAGAGAAACTGATGAGTTAAAAAAAAGAAATGTAGATACAAAGAAATTAGCAGAAGATATTATCCAAAATTTTCTTAGACATGCTGTTAGAGACGGTTTTTTTCATGCTGATATGCACCAAGGAAATATTTTGATAAATAATGATGGCCATATTGTTCCTATTGATTTTGGAATTATGGGTAGGCTCGATAAAATGAGTAAAAAATTTCTAGCCGAAATACTCTTTGGTTTTATTCAAAGAGACTACAAAAAAGTTGCTGAAGTCCACTTAATTGCGGGTTTGGTGCCGAAAGATGTCCCGATAAATGATCTCGCTCAAGCTTTGAGATCTATAGGTGAGCCTATTTTTGGTCAAGCAGTTAAAGATATATCTGGTGGAAAATTACTAAAACAACTTTTTGATGTCACAGAAAAATTTAATATGCAAACACAACCACAATTATTAATGTTACAAAAAACAATGGTAGTAGTTGAAGGAGTAGCAAGAAAATTAAATCCCGAAACAAACATTTGGACTACATCCAAACCTATTCTTGAAAACTGGTTGAAAGAGACAAAAAACCCTATGACTACAATTAATGAAACAATTAATAGCACATCAGAAGTAATAAAAAGATTGCCAGAATTTCCAGAAATAATGGATAAAGCCAATCAAGCTCTTACTTTTTTAGCTAATGGACAAATTCCTCAAAACTCAAATTCTTATAATGCATTAAGCAACAAAAGATCTGAAATGGTGGCTTTCAGAAATCAATCTATAATAGGTTTTTTATTGCTTGTAATTCTTGGCCTTCTAGTATTTTAATTCACAAAATGAAAAATTTAACTGATAAAAAAATTTTATTTGTAATTTGTGGGGGAATTGCTGCATATAAAAGTTTAGAATTAATTAGATTATTTAAGAAAAATAAAGCGACAATAAGAACAATTTTAACAAAGAGTGCTAAAAAATTTGTAACTCCCTTATCTGTCGCTTCATTATCACAAGGTAAAGTTTATGAAGACCTTTTCAGTATAGAAAATGAGTTAGAAATGGACCATATTGCTTTATCCAGATGGGCTGATGTAATTATTGTTGCTCCTGTAACTGCAAATACTATTTCAAAACTTGCCTCTGGAAACGCTGAAGATTTAGCTTCAACTGTTATACTAGCATCTAATAAGCAAGTTTATCTGGCTCCTGCAATGAATGTAAGGATGTGGGAGCATCAATCTACTAAAAGTAATTTGAAAAATTTAACAAGTTACGGTTATAAAGTTATAGGTCCTATAACCGGTGATATGGCATGTGGAGAGTATGGTGAAGGCAAAATGTCCGAACCAATCGAAATATTAAATGAAATCCAAAATTTTCTTGAAACTAGGAAAGAAAATAAAAAGATTAAAGCTTTAGTTACCGCAGGTCCAACAAATGAATACATTGATCCAGTAAGATTTATTTCGAATAAATCAAGTGGTAAACAAGGTTATGAGATTGCAAAATCCCTAAATAAGAGAGGATTTGATACAACTTTAATATCAGGTCCAACTAATCTCGATATAGATCAAGAAATTAAACTTATAAAAGTTGAAACAGCAGATGAAATGTTTAAAGCTACTCAAAAAAATTTACCAGCGGACATTGCAATATTTTCAGCAGCAGTTGCTGATTTTAAGATTAATGTAAAAAGTAAAGAAAAAATAAAAAAAAAAGAAAGCCTAAATATCAAATTAGAGAGAAATGTTGATATCTTGAATTATATTTCAAATCATAATTCAATGAGACCAAAACTAGTTATTGGTTTTGCAGCTGAAACAAAAAATTTAGACTTGAATGCCATGAAAAAACTTAAAAATAAAAACTGTGATTGGATTGTTGTAAATGATGTATCTAAAAAAAATATTGGTTTTGATAGTGATTATAACGAGGTTACAATTCATTATAATGATCTTAAAAAGAAAAAAGAGACACTTTCATACAAAAAGAAATCTGAAATCTCCGAGGAGATTGTTGATAGAATTGTCACTCAGATGAATTAATGGTCAGAGTATTAATTAAAAAACTTGATCCCAAGGTTACTCTTCCATCTTATAAGACTAAAGGAGCTTCGGGTATGGACCTAATGGCTTTTGTGAAAGAAAAAATAGTAATTAAACCACAAACCTCAGCTTTAATTCCAACAGGATTATCTGTCGCTTTCTCTGAAGATTATGAGATACAATTAAGGCCACGTTCTGGCTTAGCGGCTAAAAATAACATTAGTGTCTTAAATACCCCTGGAACTATTGACAGTGATTACAGAGGTGAATTAAAAATTATAATATTTAATCATAGTAAACATGATTTTGTTGTTAATAATAATGATAGAATCGCACAAATGGTTTTGACCCCTATTGCAAAGATGGAATTAAAGGAAGCAAATGAATTACCCAAAACGTTAAGAGGAGAGGGTGGATTTGGCTCAACAGGTAAATGAGTCAAAATTTAAATAAAAGCCAGGTTGCGAGATTCTCTAGACAAATTATCTTAAAGAATATTGGTGCTTTAGGTCAAAAAAAAATAATTGAATCTAAAGTTCTTATCATTGGCATGGGTGGTTTAGGTTGTTCTGTTGCAGAATTTCTTACCAGAGCAGGTGTGGGCAGTCTGGGTATAATTGACTTCGACAATGTAGATATAACTAATATTCATCGACAAAGCCTTTATGATGTAAAAGATATTAAAAAATCAAAAGTTATAGTGGCAAAAAAAAAATTGCGTCAAATTAATTCAAGCACAAAGGTTAATTGTTATAAAGTTAAACTTAATGAGAGCAATATCAAAAATATAACAAGTAAATATGATTATATTATAGATGGATCAGATAACTTCAAAACTAAATTCTTAGTAAATGATTATTGTAAAAAAACAAAAAAATTTTTAGTAGTAGGAGCTATAAGTAAATTTGATGGACATATTTTTACTTTTAATTTTAAAAATAAAAACACACCATGCATAAGATCTTTTTTCCAAGAAGAAGAAATCTCAGATGATATTTTAAACTGTGAATACGGAGGTGTTTTAGGAACAGTTGCAGGTATAATTGGTACAATTCAAGCTAATGAGATATTAAAAAAAATTTTAAACATTGGTAAAAATTTAAATGGATATATCCTTATACTTGATTTGCTAAATCTAAGCTTTAGAAAAGTTAAATTAAAAAAATTAAAGATATCTAAATAATGTATCAAAAAATAATACTATCACTTATTTTAATATTTTTTTATTTATCTAATTGTTTTGCAAATGAAGTTTTTCTGTCTTTGAAAAAAGATAAGGTTAATGTCAGATATGGACCTAGCTTAGAATCTCCTATAAAATATGTATATAAGAAAATAAATCTCCCAATAAAACAAATTGATAAAAATGAAAATTTTCGAAGGATTATTGATGTAAAAAATAATAGTGGTTGGATACATGTATCACAATTAAAACAGATAAATTCAATTATACCACTTAAGGATAAAATTTTATTTCAAAAACCATCTAATTTTTCAAAACCCCTAGCAAAAATTAAAAAAGGTAGAATATTAATTGTTAAAAGATGTAATGAAAATTGGTGTCAAATTAAAACATCCAAATTTAAGGGATGGATTAAAAACACCAATATATGGGGAAAAATTAAATAACTTTTAAATACCCATTTATTTTTGTTGCGCGCAAACGTCTTTGATTACTGGTGCATTTGCACAATCACCGCATTTTGTTTTCTGCACAATACAACCATCATCTAGAACTTCAACATCAACTATTTTATCACATTTAGAACAAGTTGAAGAAATTGTAAGCCCACATTTTTTACAATTATAGTTTTCAATTTGCATATAGTTAAAATAATATTATGAAAAATGCTTTCAAGAAAAATCTGTGAGAATAATTATCATTAGCGCATTTTTTTTGATAATGATAATTATTATCAAGATTTATCTCAAAAAAAGAATTATGATTTAAATATAATTTTTTTTAATTTTTCGACCTACTGGCCCACCATTTGTCCAAAATAAAATACCAAACGGAGTTGGCTATCGGTTCAACAATCGCGTCAGTCAATGCAATCATGAAAGAAACGTCGGCAACTAACATTAAAACAGTTATGGCTATTGCAAAGTGTCCGATTGTATAGATTATTGTCCTAAGGATAGAACCTTTGTTATTTTGATAGATGTTTCCTGCTGCCTTAAATATTCCGCTAGTTATTTCCATTTTGTCCCTTAAAAGGGCTTTCTAGCACACAAGCCACTAGATGTACCCTTGCTTGTTCCCCACCATTAAAGAAATTGTGATATTTTGTGTTGTTTGTTATCCAAACTTTTCCATCAGCAGGGAGGTGTTTTGCAACATTCTCAATTACCATCGAGCAACCTTTATTAGTAATAATTGGTACGTGCAGTCTACACTCAGGGTCTTTATGCCAGCTAAGTGTTGACCTTGGTTCTTTTAACAAAAGTCTTACTCTGCCTAGTTTAAATTTTTTACTTAGTATCTCGTAAACTTCTTTGAAATAAGTATTCTCAAATTCGGGGATTAATTGTGTATATTTAGACTCATCTATATCAACATCTCTAGAAACTTCTTTTCCAGTTTCATCTGCTATAGTCCAATATTTTCCACGTATATTATTTCCTTCAATGGAACTTTTATCATTTGGGATCTGATTTAATGATATTGCACCAAAATGTGTTACTCCAGGAGAATTAAATTTTTTAGCTTTTAAAATTTTATTTAGATCTTCTCTTAATCTTACAATATCAAAATTAAGATCTGGAACCTCATAAAAATCATCGAAAGTTACTGATGGCATAAAATATTCATTTAGTTTGTGTTAATTCAATTTTAAGTCAAATCTGTCTGAGTTCATTACTTTTACCCATGCAGCAATAAAATCATTAATAAATTTATCCCCTGAATCTTCACACGCATAAACCTCTGCTAGGGCTCTTAATTGAGAATTTGAACCAAAAATCAAATCAACTCTCGTTGCTTTCCATTTAATTTTTTGTGTCTTTCTGTCTTTACCTACAAACGTTTGCTCTGACTTATCTTCCTCTTTCCAAGTTGTATTCATATCTAGTAGATTTATGAAATAATCATTTGTAAGACTACCGGGTCTATTTGTAAAAACACCATGTTCTGAATTGTTATAGTTAGTGTTTAAAACTCTCATTCCACCTATTAGAGCTGTCATTTCAGGTGCTGTTAAACCCATTAACTGAGCTTTATCAACTAATTTTTCTTCTGCAGAAACATTTGAGGCTCCTCCATTTGAATAATTTCTAAAGCCATCTGCTTGTGGCTCTAAAAGGTTAAATGAATTAATATCAGTTTGATCTTGTCTTGCATCTCCTCTCCCTGCTGAAAATGGAACTTTAACTTTATAACCAGCTTTTTTTGCAGCCATTTCGACTCCAACACCCCCTGCTAGTACAATTAGGTCAGCCATTGAAACACTTTTCTTTTTACTATCAAATTTACTTTTGATTTTATTTAAAGCTTTAATCACATTTGATAACTTCTTAGGATTATTAACTTTCCAGTTTTTTTGAGGCTCCAACATTATCCTTGCACCATTAGCTCCACCTCTTTTGTCTGATCCTCTAAATGTAGAGGCTGATGCCCATGCAGTAGAAACCAAATCTGAAATCGATATTTTTGATTTAGAGATCATACTTTTTAAATCTTTAATATCTTTTGATTTAAGTTTATACTTTGGTTTATCTATTGGATCTTGCCAAATTAACTGCTCTTTTGGAACTTCACTACCAAGATAACAAACTCTAGGACCCATATCTCTGTGAGTTAATTTAAACCAAGCTCTTGCAAAAGCATCATGAAACTCTTTTGGATTTTGATGAAAATGTTTTGTAATAGGTCCATAACTTGGATCAACTTTCATTGAGATATCAGTTGTTTGCATCATTGGTGGGTGTAGCACACCTTTCTTATGTGCATCAGGAACCATTTTAATTTCTTGACCATTTTTCTTAGGCGTCCATTGGTGAGCACCAGCAGGGCTTTTTGTAAGCTCCCATTCATGTCCATATAAACAATCTAAATAGCCCATGTCCCATCTAATGGGATTTTGAGTCCAGGCACCCTCAATACCACTGCTTATTGTATCAACACCTTTTCCAGATTTGTAACCACTATTCCATCCAGTAGACTGGTCTTGAAGTTTTGAAGCCTCAGGATCAGGACCCTTAAATGACTCAGATGCTGCACCATGCGATTTTCCAAATGTATGTCCTCCAGCAACTAATGCAGCTGTCTCATAATCATTCATAGCCATTCTGCCAAATGTCTCTCTAATATCATGTGCTGCAAGTTTTGGATCTGGATTAGCATCAGGACCCTGGGGGTTAACATAAATTAAACCCATATGTGAAGCACCTAATGGTTGTTCTAAATCTCTTTTTCCACTATATCTCTCAACACCTAGCATTTCTTTTTCCGAGCCCCAATAGATATCATCTTCTGGCTCCCAAATGTCTGTTCTACCAGCTCCAAAACCAAAAGTTTTAAAACCCATTGAGTCTAAAGCAACATTTCCAACAAGTATAAATAAATCAGCCCATGAAATTTTTCTTCCATACTTTTTTTTGATTGGCCATAAAAGTAATCTAGCTTTATCTAAATTTACGTTATCTGGCCAGGAATTGAGTGGTGCAAATCTCTGATTACCCGTTCCTGCTCCACCTCTACCATCACCAGTTCTATAAGTACCTGCAGCATGCCAAGCAAGCCTAATAAACAATGGTCCATAATGACCATAATCTGCTGGCCACCATTCCTGGGAGTCTGTCATTAATTTTTTTAAATCTTTTTTAAGAGCTTTATAATTAAGTTTTTTAAATTCTTTAGCATAACTAAATTTTTTATCCATAGGGTTAGTAAGATTTGAATGCTGACTTAAAATTTTTAGATTTAGACTGTTTGGCCAAAAATCTCTTACTGTTTGACCTCTTCCAGCAGAAAACTTGGCGGGTGTTCCTGCGCCAGTGAACGGACATTTGCTCATTTCATTGGCTTTAAATGATTTATTTTTAAAATTTTCAGTACTCATTTTTTATGTTCCCCTATAATTTAGATTGATTTAAGTAGTTTATAATGATTCTAAATAAGTGTCAATTGGTTTAAAATGACGCTTAATTAATTGGAAACTTAATCTTCTAATTTTACCAAAACTTCGACAGATTTAATTTTTTTACCATTAATTTTTTTTAAAATATTTATAGGTCCAACATCTGAATTTTTTAAATCAATTAATTTATCATCTTTTAAGTCATAAAAATGATGATGGTCGGTAACATTTGTGTCAAAATAGGTCTGACTTGAATTTATTGGAATTTGTTTTAGGTACCCTTTTTTTTCAAAAGCATGAACGGTATTATATATTGTTGCTAATGAAATTTTATTATTAATTTGTTTTTTAATTTTCCGATCTAGCTCATTAATAGTAAAATGAAATGTCTTTTCTGTGTCAAATAAAACCTCACATATTTGAAGTCTTTGTTTAGTTGGTCGTAATCCCGAATTTCTTAATTTATCGATATATTTCACTATTTAACCATATTGTTATTTAAAATTATTCTAAACTAAAGTTAAATTTATATTATATAATGGTAAAATCAAGTAAATAAGGATACTCAAATTTATGAAAAAAAACTCATACTCGTATGATGAACTTATAAATTGTGGAGAAGGAAAATTATTTGGCCCAGGTAATGCTAAATTACCACTTCCACCAATGCTGATGTTTGATAGAATTACAGAAATTAATGATGACAAAGGAGCATTTAAAAAAGGTTTTTTAAAAGCTGAATTAGATATAAAAAAAAATCTTTGGTTTTTTGATTGTCACTTTAAAGAAGATCCTGTTATGCCTGGCTGTCTTGGTCTTGATGCTATGTGGCAGTTAGTAGGTTTTTTCTTAGGTTGGATTGGAAATCCAGGAAAAGGAAGAGCTTTGGGTGTAGGTACAGTGAAATTTACTGGAGAAGTTTTGCAAAATATAAAATTAGTAAAATATGAAATTGATATGAAAAAAATCATGTCTCCTGGAGGCACTACTGTAGGTCTTGCTAATGGTATGGTTTTAGCCGATGATAAAAAAATTTATTCAGCAGATAATTTAAAAGTAGGATTATTTAAATAATGAAAAGAGTCGTAATTACTGGTTTAGGAGTTGTTTCGTGTCTAGGAAACAACCAAGATGAGGTATATCATTCTCTCTTAAACTCAAAGTCTGGAATATCTTTCAGTCCAGAGTATAAAGAACATAATCTTAAAAGTCATATTCACGGTAAACCAAATATAAAACTTGAGGATTTTATTGATAGAAAAACAATAAGGTTTATGGGATCAGGCTCAGCATATAATTATATTGCAATGAAAGAGGCTATCGCAGACTCAGGTCTTGAAGAGAATGAGGTAAGCAATTTTAAAACTGGAATAGTAATGGGCTCAGGTGGCCCGTCGATTGAAAATGTGATTTTGGCTGCAGATAAAACTAGAGCTAAAACTCCAAAACTTATGGGGCCGTTTATTGTTCCAAGAACAATGGCAAGCACTGCTTCAGCTACTCTAGCTGTACCTTTTAAAATAAAAGGTACAAATTATACAATGAGCTCAGCTTGTGCAACTAGTGGGCATTGTATAGGGAATTCTATGGAGCTTATTCAAATGGGAAAGCAAGATATTGTCTTCGCTGGTGGAAGTGAAGAAATTCATTGGGCCATGACTGCTATGTTTGATGCGATGACAGCCTTATCTTCAAAATATAATGATACACCTGAGACTGCCTCAAGAGCTTATGATAAAACAAGAGATGGTTTTGTTATTGCTGGTGGTGGTGGAGTATTAGTGCTTGAGGAATATGAACATGCTAAGGCTAGAGGTGCCAAAATATATGCTGAACTTACAGGATATGGAGCAACTTCAGATGGTTATGATATGGTAGCTCCATCTGGCGAAGGAGCTGTAAGATGTATGAAGATGGCAATGGCAACAGCAAAAAATAAAATTGATTATATTAATACCCATGGAACATCTACTCCTGTTGGAGACATAACAGAATTAAACGCTGTAAAAGAAACTTTTGGTGAACAAATTCCGAAAATTAGCTCAACAAAATCTTTATCAGGTCATCCTTTGGGAGCAGCGTCGGTACACGAGGCGATATATTGTCTAATTATGATGAAAAATAATTTTATTGCTGGTTCAGCTAATATCAAAGAAATGGACGAGGAAGCTAAAAAATTTCCAATTATTGCAAAATCAGAGAAAAATGTTTCTTTAAATGCGGTTATGTCAAACAGTTTTGGCTTTGGTGGAACCAATGCTGCACTTATTTTTGAAAAGGTTTAATCATGAGCTTGATGAAAGGTAAAAAAGGATTAATCATGGGAGTTGCTAATGAAAGATCTATTGCTTGGGGCATCTCTCAAAAACTTTCAGAGGCTGGCGCTGAATTAGCATTTACGTATTTAGGTGATGCTCTTAAAAAAAGAGTAGTCCCTTTGGCAGAAAAATTAAATTCAAAAGCAACTTTTAGCTGTGATGTTGAAAAAAAAGAAGAGATAGTAAAATTATTTGAGAATATTAAATCACAATGGGGAGAAATTGATTTTGTGGTTCATGCAGTTGCATTTTCAGATAAATCAGAATTATCAGGTGAATATTTAGATACGACTAGAGAAAACTTTTTGAGAAGTATGTTAATTTCATGTTTTTCATTTACTGAAGTAGCAAAAGAAGCATCGAAAGTGTTGAAACAAGGCGGAAGTTTACTAACTTTAACTTACGAGTCTACTAAAGTTATTCCAAACTATAATGTAATGGGAGTTTGTAAATCAGCTTTAGAGGCTAGCGTTAAATATTTAGCTAGAGATTTGGGTGCAAAAGGTATGAGGGTTAATGCAATAAGTGCAGGACCTATTAAAACATTAGCAGCTTCTGCTATTGGAGATGCAAAATTCTTATATAAATGGAATGAAGACCATTCATTTCTGAAAAGAAATGTTGATATTCATGATGTTGGAAATTCAGCATTATATCTACTGAGCGATCTTGCAAATGGTGTTACTGGTGAAATTCACTATGTTGATGCCGGATACAATAAAGTTGGAATGCCAGATCCAAAAAATATTTCTTAAAATGAGCAGTCAAATAAGTACTTATATGGTGAGCATGGTTTTAGGAATTATGCTTTTTTTTTCTTTTGTCGTTGCACCAGTAACTTTTACAGTATTAGATGAAGAAAACTCTAGAAAATTTATAAGAAAAATATTTCCTTATTATTATACTGCAAACTTACTTATTAGTTTTTTAGTTTTAATTTTTTTTGTAATTCAAAGAACTTTTTCTTTAAATTTCTATCTAATATTGACTGTTGCTATTCTATTTGCTTTATCAAATTATATTTTGATGCCATTAATAAATAAGTACAAAGATGAAAACCAAGACAAGAAATTTAAATATTCACATTTTATTTCCGTTGTAGTTAACTTTATACAAATGATTTTATTGGTAATTATTTTAATCTAAAAAGAATTAAAAAGCCCTAAACCTACAACTATAAAAATACCTAACCAAATTAGGCCTTTAACTAAAAAAAAAGTTAATCCACCAATCAAAATATATTTTCCATACCTATTTTTTTGTAAACTTTCTTTAATCTTAGTTAGATAAAACATTGTTTTATTCAGCAGCTTGTTTCATGGAAAGTTTAACTTTGCCTCTATCAAAACCAATCACTTTAACTTTTACTTCGTCACCTTCTTTCACAACGTCGGTTACTTTAGCTACTCTTTTGTCTGCTAGTTCAGAAATATGAACAAGTCCGTCTTGTTTACCTAAAAAGTTAACAAATGCACCGAATTCCATAATTTTCATTACTTTGCCCGAGTAAACTTTATTTAATTCAGCTTTAGCAGTTATGTCTTTGATCATCTGCATAGCAACGTTTCTAGAATCTTCATCTGGTGCAGCAACTGTTACTACACCCTCATCATTTACATCAACTTTGGCACCTGATTTTTCAACTATCTCTCTTATAGTTGCTCCACCTTTTCCGATAACAGCAGCAATATCTTTTTTATCAACATTAATTTTTTCCATTTTTGGAGTATGTTTTCCAACATCAGCTCTTGAAGCTGATAATGCTTTATTCATTTCTCCAAGGATATGAACTCTTCCATCTTTAGCTTGGCTTAATGCCTGTTCCATTATTTCAAATGTAATACCAGTTATTTTAATATCCATCTGAAGTGATGTAATTCCATCTTTGGTTCCAGCTACTTTAAAGTCCATATCTCCTAAATGATCTTCATCACCTAAAATATCTGATAATACACTAAAATCATTACCCTCTTTGATTAAACCCATTGCTATACCTGCAACTGGTTCTTTAATGGGCACACCCGCATCCATTAATGCTAATGAAGTTCCACAAACAGTAGCCATTGAAGATGAACCATTAGACTCTGTAATCTCAGAAACTACTCTAAAAGTATATGGAAATGCTTCTTTTGATGGCAATGAAGAATGTATCGCTCTCCACGCTAATTTACCATGTCCTATTTCTCTTCTACCAGTTCCGATTCTACCTGTTTCTCCGACTGAAAAAGGTGGAAAATTATAGTGAAGCATGAATCTTTCTCTTTGTAATCCATCTAAACTTTCAATTCTTTGCTCATCATCTGATGTACCTAAAGTAGCTGTCACAATTGCCTGTGTTTCACCTCTTGTAAATAAAGCAGAGCCATGAGTTCTTGGTAGTATACCAACTTCACAAGATATAGGTCTTACGTCAGATAATCCTCTACCATCAATTCTATTTTTATTTTTTAAAATGTCTGTTCTAACTATTGATTTTTCTATTTTTTTAAGTTCGGAATTAACGTCAAGATCTGTGTAATTTTCATCTTCCTCATAAAGTTTTTTAGCTTTATCAGTAATTTGTGAAATTTGATTTGATCTATCTTGTTTATCTCTTGTCGCAAAAGCTTTTTTAAGATCTTCTGTAAAAGTTCCTTCAAGTTTTTTCTTAACTTCTGATAGGTCTTTCTTTTCTACAGTCCATTCAGGTCTTCTACATTCTTTTGCAAGATCTTCTATCATTTCAATCACAGGAACAAAACCTTCATGACCAAATTTAACTGCATTTAACATTTCTTCCTCAGTTAAACCACTCGCTTCAGACTCAACCATAAGCACTGCATCTTTTGTGCCCGCTACAACTAAGTCTAATTTTGATTTTTCAAGCTCAGTTTTCGATGGATTTAAAACGTATTTTCCATCAATAAAACCAACCCTAGAAGCTCCAACAGGACCCATGAATGGCATTCCTGATATAGCCAAAGCTGCTGATGATGCTGTAATTGATAATATATCCGCCTCATTTTCTTTATCGTAAGAAATTACAGTTGGTAACAACTGAACTTCATTTTTAAATTCATCAGGAAATAACGGTCTGATTGGTCTATCAATTAATCTAGAGATTAATGTTTCACTTTCAGTCGGTCTTGCCTCTCTTTTGAAATACCCACCTGGAATTTTTCCAGCGGCATAGTATTTTTCTTGATAATTTACAGATAGTGGAAAATAATCAACATCGGGATTTACTTTTTTTGCTCCAACCACTGTTGCTAAAACAACTGTCTCTCCACATGTTGCTATTATTGCACCGTCTGCTTGTCTTGCTACTTTTCCTGTTTCTAAACTTATCTTCTTTCCTGCTACTTCAATTTCCCTCTTATATACTTTAAACATTTCATTTCCATTTCGTTTCGTTCGTTTCTTTTCATTCCGTTCTATCTATTTTGATTTTTACTTTCTCAATTTCAATTTCGACAGTACATTTTTGTAAGAATCAACCTTATTCTTTTTAAGGTAATCTAACAATTTTTTTCTCTTATTAACTGCTTTTAGTAAGCCGACTGAGGAATGTTTATCTTTTTTAAACTGCTTAATATGTTTAGATAAATTCTCAATTTTTTCTGTTAATAAGGCTATTTGAATCTCAGATGATCCCGTATCTTTATCATGAATAGCTAATTCTGCTGATTTTTTACTCATATTTATTTTCCTACTTATTTGTTTGTTTAATTAAATTTTCAATTTTTTCTGCATATTCAAAAGACTCATCTTTACGAAAAAGAATTTTTGGTAAAAACTTTGCAATAATTTTTTGAGACAAAATTTTTCTTATTAAAAAAGAATACTCTTTCAATTTTTCAATAGTTATATCAGCATCTTTTCCACCCAGTGGTAGTACATATGCTTTGGCTATTTTTAAATCCGGACTCATTCTAACTTCTGTTACTGTTATATTATTTGTTTCTAAATTTGGGATTTTTGCCTCGTTCCTTATAAAGATCATACTTAAAGATTGTTTTATCATTTCACCAACTCTAAGTTGTCTTTGGGTAAATTGTTTTCCAATTCTATCAGCCATTATATTGACCTTTCAGTAGATGTAACATTAAAAGCTTCAATTGTATCATTTTTTTGAAAATCCATGTAGTCCTTGAGAGCGATACCACACTCCTGACCAATATCTACCTGTTTTACCTGATTTTTTTCTCTAAATATAGTTGCTATTTTACCAGTATAAATAATTGTACCATCTCTAATAATCCTTACACTTGAATTAGCAAGAATTTCACCCTCCGTTACTTTAGAGCCTGCAACCTTACCTGCGCCAGATACTTTAAATATCTCTAAAATTTGGGCTGTGCCTGTTATACTTTCTTGTACATCTGGAGCCAATAATCCTGACATACTCTTTTTAACAAAGTCCAACACCTCATAAATTATGTTATATGTTGAGATCTTTATATTTTCATCTTCAGCTAGTTTTTTTGCCTCTTTACTCGGTTTTACGTTAAAAGCTATTAAAACAGCTTTTGATGCTTTGGCTAGAGAAACATCAGTTTCTGTTATCATTCCTATGTCTGCTAAAATAATTTTTGGTTTTACTTCATCGTGTTTAATTAGATTAATTGCACTTTTTATGGCTTCCGAGGAGCCGTGGACGTCTGATTTAATAATTAAATTTAAATCTTGAGATGATTTATTTGAAAATGCTGACTCTTGTGTTGCAAAAGACAACGGATTTTTTATGTCCTTATTTTCTTCTGTTCTATTCTCACTAAGAGTTTTTGCCTCTTTTTCACTATCAAGAACGATGAAATCATCACCTGATTTAGCGGCACCATTTATGCCCAAAATTTCTACGGGAGTTGATGGAATTGCCTCTTCAACATTTTCACCTTTATCATTTATAATAGCTCTTATCTTGCCCCATTTTAACCCACTTACAAAAAAGTCTCCTTTTCTCAAAGTACCACTTGTTACGATAATATTTGCGACTGGACCTCTACCAGTGTCAATTTTTGACTCTAAAACTACTCCGGTCGCTTTAGAGTCAAAATCAGTTTTTAGATCTAAAATTTCTGCTTGTAAGGTTATTGCCTCAAGTAACTTGTCCAGATTCATTTTTGTTTTAGAAGAAATTTCAACCATTAATGTATCCCCTGATAGATCCTCAGCAATCAACTCATGTTCTAATAATTGATTTTTTATTTTTTGAGGATCAGAATCTGGTAAATCACATTTATTGATAGCCACAACTATTGGAACTTTTGCAGCTTTTGCATGCTTTATTGACTCTACTGTCTGAGGTTTAACTCCATCATCTGCAGCGACTACTAAAACAACGATATCAGTTAATTTTGATCCTCTTGCACGCATTTCAGTAAAAGCAGCATGACCCGGAGTATCAATAAAAGTTAAATTGTTATCACCACTTTTAATTTGATAAGCTCCGATATGTTGTGTAATTCCACCAAATTCTCCTGACACTACATTGGCACTTCTTAGAACATCCAATACGGAGGTTTTTCCATGATCAACGTGACCCATTACAGTTATGATCGGTGCTCTATTTTTCAAATTTTCAGTTCGAGCATCTTTTATCTTCTTTATTATCTCCTCTGTTTTTTCTTCCCTGATAGGATTATGTCCAAATTCCTTTACCAAATACTCAGCAGTATCTGCGGCTAATGATTGATTGATTGTTACAGTAACCCCCATTCCAAATAAATGTTTAATTACATTACTTGACTGTTCAGCCATTCTATTGGCTAATTCTCTTACAGTAATAGCTTCTGGAATATTTATGTTCCTTTTAATGGGTTTTTGATTTTCTTTATTGTCCTCTTTATTTATATTTTTAAGTTCTTTTTGCCTTGCTCTCTTTACAGAAGCTAAGCTCCTTTCTCTTGTCTCTATTTCATCACTTAACGCCCTAGAAACTGTTAATTTTACATCTCTTTTTTTTAAGCTACCTGTCTTAGATTTTTTGTCTTTATCATCCTCGCCTTTAAATCTTTTTGTTGCCCTTTGTTCTGCTAACTTACGTTTTTCAAAATCACTTATAGCTAAATTAGGATTATTTATTTTGTAATTTACTTTATAGTTATCTACTTTTTTATAGTTTGTTGGTGAAGATTTATATCCACTTACTTTAGAAAATTTTCCTTTTCCTGAAAATTTAGGTGATTGCCTATTAATTATGACTGTTTTTTTTCCTTGATTATTACTATCAATATTTTTAAATGATTTTTTAGGAACACCAGAAATTGTTAATTTTGTTTTTTTGTTTTCCATTACTCATCTCTCAATCTTTGTAAATTATATTTCTAGCTGACATAATTAGTTCATCAGCCTCAGCTTTTGAAAGTGCGAAATCCTCTAAATATCCTTGTATTTTTATCTTTTCACCTTTTATAACATCAAAACCTCCAGTTAATTCATCCGATGCTAAATCAGCAAAATCCTCTAGTTTTAAAATTTTTTGCTCTCCCAAAGTTAATAACATACCTGGAGTTAAACCTCTTAATTTAATTAAATCATCCGAAATTCCCAAATCTTTAATTCTTTGTGAAATATCCTCTTGATCTTTTTTATAAAATTCTTTTGCTCTTTCAATCAAAGCTTTGGCTGTATCTTCTTCGATCCCCTCTATATTTTTAAAACTATCTAATGAACTATCCTTGATGTCATCAATAGTTGAAAAACCCTCTGCAACAAGTAGTTGACCAAGAGTTTCGTCCAACTCTAAGTTCTTAACAAAATTTTCTGTCTTTTCCTTAAACTCTTGTTGTCTTCTTTCAGAATCCTCTTGATCTGTCATTATATTAATTTCATAATTCAATAATTTTGTTGCAAGTCTGACATTTTGACCTCTACGTCCTATAGCTTTACTTAAATTATCCTCGGTCAAAATCACATCTAATTTTTTTCTTTCGATGTCAACGTTTACTCTTTGAACTTCAGCAGGAGAAAGTGCATTGGATACTAAAATTGCAGGATCTTCTGACCAATTTACAATATCTATTTTCTCACCTTGTAATTCATTAACAACTGCTTGAACTCTTGATCCTCTCATTCCAACACAGGCACCTACTGGATCTAATGAGGTATCAATGGCTTTAACACAAATTTTTGCTCTACTTCCAGGATCTCTAGAGGATGACTTAATCTCAATAAGTCCATCATAAATCTCGGGCACTTCTTGAACAAAAAGTTTTTCCATAAACTTTGGGTGTGCTCTAGATAAAAAAATTTGTTGCCCTTTATTTTCTCTTTTAACATCGTAGCAATAAGCTTTGATTCTGTCTCCAGCTTTTATATTTTCCCTAGGAATAAGTTCGCTTTTTTGAATTATTGCCTCTGTTCTTCCAAGATCAACTATGACATTTCCAAATTCAAGTCTCTTTACTATACCGCTTAAAATAGTGTCTTTCTTATCTTTAAAATCATTAAATTGTCTTTCCCTTTCTGCTTCACGAACATTAAAACTAATCACTTGCTTTGCAGTTTGAGCGGCTATTCTTCCAAAATCAAACGCTGGTAGTGGCTGTAAAATTTCATCACCAATTTTTTTATCTTTGTTTTGATTATTTAAAACAATAGCATCCTTCAACTTTATTTCGGTATTAGAATTTTCTGGATTTTCTGAAATTACTAATTTTCTAAAAATCTCTATATCTCCATTTTCTCTGTTAATAGAGACTTTAATCTCATTGTCTTGACCAAACTTTGACTTAGCGGCTTTTGCAATTCCAATTTCCATGGAATTAATTATCAACTCTTTGTCAATAGCTTTCTCTAAAGCTACTGCCTCAGCAATTCTTAACAATTCTAATTTGTCAGCTCTTTTATTTAACATTTTAGTAAACTCCAAAAAAAAATGGGCCAAAGCCCATTTTTGAAATCGAGAATGTATTCGAAATATAATAAAGTTTTTTAATTATTCAATAAAAACTATTTTGTAAAAACAGTGGTTTTATCAGTGTTTTCCCAAGAAAAAGCTCCATCACTTTCAGGAGTTCTCCCAAAATGGCCGTAGGCAGCTGTTTTTTCATAAATGGCCTTATTCAAACCCAACATCTCTCTTATCCCCCTAGGACTCAAATCGAAATTTTCTTTAATTCTTTCTGTAACAAATTTATTTTTATCCAAATCATTATCAAAAAGATTTACATAGATTGATAAAGGTTTTGATACTCCAATCGCATATGCTAACTGAATCAAACATTTTTCAGAAATTTTTGAAGCAACGATATTTTTTGCTATATATCTTGCAGCATAAGCAGCTGATCTATCAACTTTAGTTGGGTCTTTTCCAGAAAATGCTCCTCCACCATGAGGTGCGGCCCCACCATATGTGTCTACAATAATTTTTCTTCCAGTTAATCCACAGTCACCATCAGGGCCTCCAATAACAAAATTTCCAGTTGGATTTACATAAAACTCACCGTCATCAAAATCTTTCATAAATTCTTTTGGAATTGTTTCTAACATATATGGCCTGAGTATTTCTCTGACTTCTTTTTGACTCACGCCAGCTGAATGTTGAGAAGATATAACCACAGACTTCACTTTTGCTGGTTTGCTATTTATATATTCAAATGTGACTTGGCTTTTAGAGTCGGGTTCAATATTTTTTAATTTTCCAGATTTTCTATCCTCAGCCATCAGTCTTAAAATTTTATGTGAATAATGAATTGGTGCTGGCATTAAAACATCAGTTTCATCACATGCATATCCAAACATTATTCCTTGATCTCCAGCTCCTTCATCTTTATTTCCCTTGGAGTCTACTCCCATCGCGATATCTGGAGATTGTGAGTGAAGATGAGAATCTATTCTGGTAGCTTCTTTCCAAGTGAAACCTTCTTGATCATAACCAATATCTTTAATGCAGTCCCTAACATTTTTTATAAGGTCCTCTTTATTAATTTCCGGTCCTCTCACCTCACCGGCCAAAACAACCTTATTAGTAGTGGTAAGGGTTTCACAAGCAACTCTCGCATAAGGATCTCTGGATAAATAAGTATCTACAACCATATCAGATATTCTATCAGACACTTTGTCTGGATGTCCCTCAGAAACTGACTCACTAGTAAAAAGAAAATTTTTTAAATTACTCATATTTGATCCTATTAAATGAAAAAATTAATAAAATATACAACAAAATTAATAAGATAAATATTTTGTTTCCATATAAAGAAAATATAGTTGGATTAAAGTCTCTTCTTTTTTCGAAATCAATAAAACCATCTTTGTTATAATCAATTTTTTTTTCGATCTCCCCTAGTGGGTTAATTATTGCTGTCATACCATTATTTGCTGACCTCAATACATATTTTCCAGTTTCAATAGCTCTGAATATACTATGAGAGAAGTGTTGCTTTGGCCCAACAGATTTACCAAACCAACCATCTTCTGATATATTTATTATAAAATCGTAATCAATCTCTTTTGTAAGCTTGCCACTATAAATTATTTCATAGCAAATTAATGGTAAAAATTTGAACTCCTTAAAGTTGTTTTCTAAGTGGATAATTTTTCTTTCACCTCCCTTGGTAAAAGATCCAATATTATTTGTAATTGTTTTTAAACCAATTTTATTAAGCAAATTTTCAAATGGAAGGAATTCACCAAAAGGAACTAAATTTATTTTATTATAATTTTTGACTAAGTTTAATTTATTATCAATAAGTGAGAATGAATTAAAATAATTATAATTTTCGTTTATTAATGATCTGCTAGAAATACCAAGTCCTATCAAATGATTTTCATTAAAGTTTTCGGTAAATAAATTTTCATATAACTTTAATTCATCTAGATACGTATTTGGTATGATTCCTTCTGGCCACAAAAAAAAAGTTTTTTTATAAGGCTCGGGTGAACTTAAAGTTATCAACTCATCAATGATGTTTTCCGCTTGATTATCACTGTAAAATCTATTTAAACTTATATTTGATCCAATTATCCTTATCAAATAGGGATTTTTTACAATTTTTTCATTTAAAAAACTTTGCTTATATGATTTTCCATAAAATAAAAAAAATATTGGAATTAATAAAATTAAAATAGAGATAAAACTTTCAACTTTTGATTTTCTTAAAATATAAATTGCAGGTGCGGAAAAAAAACTAATTACTAAAAGATTTAGTGCGTATGTTCCAATAATAGATACAAAACTTATAAAACTTAGGTTCTCCGAAAGACTGTAAATAAATAAGTTCCAAGGGAAGCCAGTAAGAATATTTCCTCTTAAAAATTCAACTAATCCAAAAAGAAGAGAAAATAAAAAAAAAGAGCTTAATAATGTTTTTAATCCAAATTTATAAAAAATAAATGTTGCTAACCCATAGAATAGACCCAAAAAAGACGGAATAAGAATTAAAGCAACTGGTATAAAAAATTTGAAATTTGGATCGAAAGTAAGTGATATGGTTATCCAATATAAATTACTTAAAAAATAACTTAGACCAAATAACCAGCCGTAAAGAAAAAAAAATTTTCCATTCTTTTGATTATTACGTTTCTTAAATAAAAAAATAAAGAAAATACTCAGTGTGAAAAAATTTATAAAAAAATAATTTAAAGGTGGAAGACTTAAGGAAGTTAGTCCCCCTAAAATTAATAAAAGCAATATTTCTATTATAAATTTTTTATTCAACTTAAATTAAAATTTTTTTAACTGATCTAAATATTTTTTGTTCTTCACGAAACATTATCTGATATTCCTTTTCTTTTACATGATTGAAATTTAATAAGTGTAAGAAACCATGAATAAAAATTTTTGTGACTTTTTCTTTAAAATCATATTTACTTATATTTTTGGGTTTGTTCATATAATTAAGACTTATAATAATATCTCCTAAATAAATTTCTTTGAAATTTTTAATTTTTTTTTTTAATGGAAAAGATAAAATATCTGTATGTTTATCTTTTTTCCTAAATTTTTTATTTAATCTTTTAATATTACTATTGTTAGAAAGTAGTAATGTTAAATAAACCCTTTTATTTATAAATTTAAATTTTTTTGGAAAATGTTTGCATAATTGATTAAAAAAAATTTCTTTTTTCTTAATTTTTTTTGACCATGATTTTTCCTCAGTGAGGACATTAACTTTGATCATTGTTATTAGAATATGCTTTTACAATTTTTGATACTAAAGGGTGTCTTACAACATCTGAATGATCAAAATCTATAACTTTAATTTCATCTAAATGGGATAATAATTTTTTAGCTCTGTCCAAACCTGACATATGTTTATTTGGAAGATCTATCTGTGAGGGATCACCATTAACAACTATTTTTGAGTTTTCACCAATTCTTGTTAAGAACATTTTAATCTGAGTGTCTGTTGCATTCTGAGCTTCATCTAAAATTGCAAAAGAATTTTTAAGAGTTCTACCTCTCATAAATGCCAAAGGAGCGATCTCAATATCTCCTATTTCAATCATCCTTTGAATTTTTTCAAAATGAAATAAATCATATAGTGAGTCGTAAAGCGGTCTCAAATATGGATCCACTTTTTCTTTCATATCTCCTGGTAAAAAACCTAATCTCTCACCTGCCTCAACAGCTGGTCTTGATAAAATTATTCTCTCAATTTTTTTTTCTAATAGCATTGTAAGACCAACAGCAACAGCAAGAAAGGTTTTTCCAGTTCCTGCTGGACCAGCAGAAATAACAATTTCACTCTCCCTTAAAGCCCTAACGTATCTTTTTTGTTTTTCAGATCTTGGAATAATAGATTTTTTAGGTGTTTTAATAATATCAGTGATATTTGAGTTTTTAACTTTTTCATTAATCATAAATTGGTCCACAGATGATAAGATATCTTTGTTTTCAATATTTCCATTATTTAAAAATTGGTTTACTAAAAATTGAATAGCGTTTTTAACAATTTCATTTTTTTCATTTGTGGACTTAATTAGTATTGAATTTCCTCTGGAATACAAGCTTGCGCCAGTAATTTTTTCTAGTTCCTTTAAATTTTTATTAAATTCACCCACAACGCCCATTAATAGGTTATTATCACTAAATATCACACTTAATACGTTATTGTCTGAGTATACAAATCTTAAAAGTGCCTGAGTGTCCTTTTTAATTGAATTATTCAAATTTATGCGACTTTCAATTTTGAGATTTCTAAAGTTTCACCAAAAAGTGTGTTCTGATTACTACTATTAATTTTAACTTTTACAAGCTTTCCTACATCCTCATCTTTACCATCAAATATTACTGAGGTCATATAACGAGTTCTACCAAAATACTTTGCATTTTCAGAAACTTTATTTTCTACTAAAACCTCTATAACGCTGCCCTCCAAAGATCTATTCATTTTTTTTTGAAAATTAAATAATTCTTTTTGGACAATTTTTAGTCTTTCATTGCTTAACTTTCGATCAATTAATGTTAGATGAGAGGCTTTTGTGCCTGGTCTTGGACTAAATACAAAAGAAAAAGAATTTATAAATTTTATTTTTTTTATAAGATCAAGTGTCGCATTAAAATCACTCTCTTCCTCACCAGGGTAGCCAATTATAAAATCACTAGAAAATTTAGCTGAGGAGTTTAATTTAATTATTTTTTCATAAATTTGAAGATAATGTTCAATATTGTGATTTCTATTCATCAAATTTAAAACTTTATTTGAACCGCTTTGGACTGGTAAATGCACAAGAGGCATTAATTTTTTCGAGGTCCCATACAAGTCAATTAAATCATCACTCATGTCAATTGGATGTGAGGTTGTATATCTGATCCTTAAAATTTCAGGAATTTTTTCTATTTCTAGTATCAAATTTGACAACTTATAATTTTCATTATTATAAGCATTAACATTTTGTCCTAATAAAGTAATCTCCCTAACTCCATTTCCTGCAAGAATTTTTGCCTCATTAACAATTTCATTAAATGGTCTGGAATATTCAGGACCTCTTGTATAAGGAACGACACAAAAATGACAAAACTTATCACAGCCCTCTTGTACAGTTAAAAAAGAGGATATTTTTGTGGATGAGTTTTTTATTTTATCTAAATAATTGAATTTTGAAACAGCATCAAAATCAGTTTCATCCAATCTCCTCTGATTATCTAAGTATTCCTCGATCTTGTCATTAATTTTATGGTATGCCTGAGGTCCAATAACTAGATCAATAAAAGGTTCTCTTTTTAACATTTCCTCGTTTTCTGCTTGGGCAACGCATCCGGCAACTATGACAAAAGGTTTTTTTTTTAACCTAAATCTTTTTTTAACTCTACCTATCTCATGATAAACTTTTTCTTTTGCCTTATCTCTTATGTGACAAGTGTTTAGTAAAAAACAATTTGTATCGTCAAGATTTTCGGTTTTTGTAAATCCTATCTTTTTTACAGTATCAATTATTCGATTGGTGTCATACTCGTTCATTTGGCAACCAAATGTCTTAGCGAATATTTTTTTATTCATTTTTTTTATTTACTTTAACACCATAAAGTTCCAGCTTGTGGTCAACTAGTTTATATCCATATTTACTAGCAATTTTCTTTTGTAACTCTTCTATCTCCTCATCAACAAACTCTATGATATCGCCAGTTTTGATATCTATTAAATGATTATGATCGTCATTTATTTCATATCTTGCTTTGCCACCTTTAAAGTCGTGTTTTGTCAGAATTCCAGCTTCTTCAAAAAGTTTTACAGTTCTATATACTGTTGCGATGCTAATTTTAGGATCAATTTTTAAAACTCTATTATACAGCTCATCAACATCAGGATGATCAGATTCACCATAGGCTTTTTTTGACTCGGAAATAACTTTAGCAATTATTCGTCTTTGATCAGTGAGTTTCACACCTTGAGATAGACATTTTTGTTCAATTGTTTCTGACATATGTATTTTTAACCCGAATAGATGGGATTAATCAAATTTTTTTCAACTTTAAATTTCTTACATAAATCCGGGATAAATTCATATTTTACATGTTTTTCTCCCCTGAAATCACTAAAACTAAAACAATAATAATCAATTTTATTTACTAAATGAATAGCCTTAACGACTGATAAAGAATTTCTGATGCCTGCAAAGCTACCAGGTCCTCTATTTATATATATATTTGAAATTTTTTTCAAATCTAAATTTTTTGACATTAAAAAATCGTTCAAAAGTATTATTAATCTCTCATAATTTTTTTTGCTATTTTCAAAGCTAACATTATAATTGTTACCATTTACAATAATCATGAAAAAAACTTTATCACTAGCTGCATCTATTATTAGCTTTGTCATAATTCAATTATTTATTTTTACCAATTCTAATTCAGACGAAAATAATACCAAATATTATGCAAATGATAATGGTATTTTATCAATAATGTACCATAGATTTAATGAAAATAAGTATCCTTCAACAAATATTAAAATGGATATTTTTCAAAAACACATAAAGATAATTAATGAACTTGATTATGAATTTTATAATCCAAAATCTTTTATAAAGGAATTTAAAATACCAAAAAAAAAGAAGAAAATTTTGATAACCATAGATGATGGTTTCAAGTCTTTCTATAATAATGCCTGGCCATATTTAAAGAAAAATAAAATTCCATTTATTTTATTCGTATCTACAGAACCAGTCGGTAAAAATGGTTATATGACTTGGGATGAAATAGTTGAAATTGACAAATCTGAATTTGGTTATATTGGACACCATTCTCATTCACATGACTATTTAATTGATAAAAGCGAGGAAGAATTTATCAATGATATAGAGCTTGCATCAAAAATTTTTAAAAATAAATTAGGATATGTTCCTGAAATATTTTCATACCCATTTGGCGAATATTCTCTTTTTATGAAACAATACATAGCTAAAAATTTCGAAATAGCTTTTGGGCAACATTCTGGAATTATTGATGTAAATAAAGATAAATTTGAATTACCAAGATTTCCAATAAATGAAAAATATGGTGAATTAAAAAGGTTTAAGTCTATAATTAATTATTTGCCACTTGAGTATAGTTCTCTTGAACCAGAGGAAAAAAAAATAAACCAAAAAAACAATCCTCCACAGATGATAGTTGAATTTTTTAATGAACAAAAAAATATTAAAAATATTAATTGTTATTCTAATGACGGTGGAAATTGGAAAAAGCCAAATTTAAAATTTGATATCAATAAACTTATCGTAAACTTTGAAGATCCATTTATACCAAGAAGAGGAAGAATTAATTGTTCGCTAATGGATAATGGGAAGTGGCGATGGTTTGGAACTCAATTTATTGTGAGCGAGAACTAGATTAAGCTTTCTAATTCTCTACTTGAAGGGAGCAATTTAGCATCGTCAAAATCTCGAAGATTATTTTGTTTTATAATTTTTTGAAGAACCTCAACGTATTGGTTACCAGTTTCTGCATACTTATTAAGAAATCTGGAGAGCCTCATGCTATCCAAAGGTTTACCTTCATCTCTCAGTTTCGCTCTTTCTTCTCTAAATCCTTTATACGTTGAATGAGTGTTTAAATTTCTTTGGTAAGCTCTTACAGATGCTTGAAGAACGTTGAACCTCATAACCTTATGACCCTCATTTTTATCAGCGTCCTTTGGTTTTAGACCCTCACCTGACCAGGTCCATTGTCCAAATAATGCATTACCTTCTTGTGCAAATCTTGATGTTCCCCAACCTGTTTCTTTTGCAGCTTGTGCTAATGCTAATGATACAGGAATTTCATCCATTCTTATTTTAAGAGTTGACAAATCTTTCGATGGAACCCCATATTGTTTGTATTTTTTTTCAAGCCATTTTTTTTCCAAACTAGTGTTATTACTTTTATTTATTATGCTAAAAAGTCTTTTTCTGTCTATTTTTATGTTACTATTTTCTTTGAGTATTAATGGAAGAACAATCTGAATAAAAAATTCTTTTCTTTTAGACGTATTTTCAATCATCTTTATTTCATTTGGCAACAATGTCAAAGCAACTGGTTTTACCAATTTTGTTTTTCTGACATCTTTAAGGGTATAATTTGTGTCTTCGAATAACTGTTTTATAGTTGAAGCGTTTAATCTAACCGTATCAGTTTCCAGATCATTTAAACTAAAAATATCAACTAACAAATCTTGTTCATTCAAAATTTTATCATTAATTTCATTTCCACTAGTGCCATTCTTAAGTGTATAAGCCAAAACAGCTTTTGATTTATTTTGAAAAGCCATATTCTTATTATTGGCAAAGTTCGCTACTATTGGCATTGCATAAAAAAGAGTGATTAACAATATGGATGATATAAAAATTCTTGGTAATGAACCAATATTTTTTTTTCTGTTAAAAAAATTTATTGATTTTACTCTTTTAGTCAAATTTCTTTTATACATAATTTATATTGCCTCAACTTGTTTTACCTCAGGTATATAGTGACATAGAAGGTTTTGAACACCTTGTTTTAATGTCATTGTAGAACTTGGGCACCCTGAACAACTTCCTTGTAATTGAACTTTAACTATACCATCTTTAAATTCCTTAAATTTAATATCCCCTCCATCTCTTGCAACAGCAGGTCTAATTTTTTGGTCTAGAACTTTAATAATTTTTAATTCTATCTCCTCTTGATTTTCAAGGTTCTCTTTTAAATCTTTTTCCAGGACGTATTCTTTACCTGCCGAATAAAAATCATTTATTAATGATATAATAATATGTTTTATTTCCTCCCACTCAACTTCATCTTTTTTATTTACTGAAATAAAATCTTTTCCTAAAAAAATACTTTCTACACCATTAACAGAAAACAAATTTTTAATTAGTTCATTATCGGTCTCATCTTTTTTTGTAACCTCGAAAGAACCACTTTTAGAAACAGTCTTGCCTGGCAAAAACTTGATTGAGTTTGGATTGGGTGTAATTTCTGACTGTACAAACATAACTTATATATAGTCAATAATTTTTAAAATGAAACTTTTTTGTATTTTATATTTAAAAACCCATGATTTCTCGAATTTTTTTTACCTTTTCTGATGCAATCTTATCAGCTTTTTGACGTCCACTATCTAATATTTGGTCTAAAAAACTTTTTTCTTTTAAAAGTTTTTTAATTTCATTAGATATAGGGATAATTTTATCAACTAAAACTTGTGATAAATTTTCTTTGAATTCTGAAAAATTTTTTCCAGAAAATTTATTAATTGTATCATCTAAATTTACATCCATTATACTAGAGTAAATACTCATCAAATTTTTAGCCTCTGGTCTTTTTTCTAAATCTGCGCTTGTAGCTGGTAATGGCAAAGTATCAGTTTTTGCTTTTTTGATTTTATTAATTATTTGATCTTTATCATCAGTTAAATTTATTCTACTCAGATCTGATAATTCAGATTTACTCATTTTTTTTGTTCCATCTCTCAAACTCATAATTCTGGAAAATTTTTTTTTAATTAATGGCTCAGGTATTTTAAAAAACTCATCAACATTGAAATCATTATTAAATTTTTGTGCTATATCTCGACAAAGTTCTAAATGTTGCTTTTGGTCGTCTCCAACAGGCACGTGAGTAGTATCATATAGCAGTATATCTGCTGCCATTAAAACAGGATATGAGTAGAGACCAATACTTGCTTTTTCTTTATCTTTTCCGGCTTTCTCCTTAAATTGTGTCATTCTGTTAAGCCATCCCATCCTGGCCACACAACTTAGTATCCAAGCAGTCTCTGAATGAGCGCTCACACTTGATTGATTAAATATAATACTTTTTTTGGGATCTATACCACTTGCAATAAAAGTTGCAGCAGTTTCGTAGATATTATTTTTCAATTTTTTTGGATCTTGAGAAACTGTGATAGCATGAAGATCAACAATACAAAATATACACTCATTTTGGTCTTCGTTATTTAGCTTAACAAAATTCTTAATCGCACCCAAATAATTTCCAAGATGGAGATTTCCGGTAGGCTGAACACCTGAAAAAATTTTTTTTCCCATAGCTAATACTTTAGTTTAATATCACTATATTTAAAAGCTTTGATAAATAATGAAAAACTCAAATAAAATACAAGACTTAAAAAAGACGACAATATTAAATAAATAGATTTTAAATTAT
>CACNLV010000003.1 GCA_902621345.1 uncultured Pelagibacteraceae bacterium
TTAATGAAATATAAAAAGGTGTTTTAGTATCCTGGTTTGCAAAAAAAAATGTCGAGAATACTTTAATTAATGCGAATGCAGGTAATCCCAAACCAAAATAGTAAAGGGCATTTGCTGAGTTAGTTACAGAAAGTTCGTCAAAAGAACCATAACCAAATAATGCAGAAATAATTTGTTCTGATCCTACAATTAAAGCGACAGAGGCAGGTAAACTTAAAAACATACTAAGCTCAAGTGCTTTATTTTGAAGTAAAAGTATTTTGTTTTTTTTTTTTAAAAAAACGTGTTTAGAAAGTTGCGGTAAAACAACAACTCCAATGGCTATTCCAGCTATTGCGAGGTTTATTTGATAAATTCTATCAGCATAGTATAGGTAAGATACGGCACTGGCTTGAAAAGATGCAATTATAGTGCCTACTAAAATATTAATTTGCGTAACACCAGATGAAAAAATACTAGGTAAAAGTTTTTTAAAAAAAAATTTAACCTTATTATTTATTTTAAAATTAAAGCTAAATTGAACAGCATAAAATTTTTTTGTAAATTGATATAAGAAAGCAAGCTGAAATATTCCTGCTCCTGAAACTCCATATGATAAATAATAAACCAATTCATCGTTGAGAAATTTACCAAAAAATAAAATAGATATTAAAACAATATTAAGAATTATTGGTGCTGCAGATGCAGCAGCAAATTTATTATGTGAGTTAAGAATTGCTGCAAAAAAAGAAGATAGACTTACAAACATTAAAAATGGAAGAGTTATCCTTGTTAAATTTACAGCTAACTGAATTTTTTCTGAATTATCAACAAAACCTGGTGCTATTAATCTCACAAAAGCTGGCATGAAAACTTCAATAATTAAAACTAAAAACAAAAGACCTAAAAATAATAAATTAAAAATTTCGTTTGCAAATTTTTGTGATCCAGATTTTTTTTTTACTAATTCTGAAGTATAACTTGGTATAAAAGCTGCATTAAAGGTTCCTTCTGCAAATAATCTTCTAAAAGTATTGGGTATTCTGAATGCTACAAAAAAAACATCTGCTAAAAAACTTGTTCCAAGAAAAATTGCTATCAAAACATCTCTTAAATAACCAAGTAATCTACTGATAATAGTATAAAAACCAAAAGTCCCTGTTGACTTAACTAAATTCATAAATCATATTAGTCTTAATTTTACCCCATTTGTACACCTAATTAACACAAATGAAAAAAACAAAAATTGATCATTACACTGATAAAGAAGCTTTAGACTTTCATAAAGATAAAAAGCCAGGCAAGATTGAGATATCTTCTTCAAAAAATATGACAACGAAAAGAGATTTAGCTTTAGCATATTCTCCTGGAGTGGCGGCTCCTGTAAGGGCAATAAGCGATAATCCTGAAGCTGCATTTGACTATACTAGTAAAGGAAACCTTGTTGCAGTTATTAGTAACGGCTCAGCTATTTTAGGTATGGGAAATTTAGGTGCTTTAGCATCTAAACCAGTCATGGAAGGAAAGGCAGTTTTATTTAAAAGGTTTGCTGATATTGACTCTATTGATCTAGAAATAGACTCTGAGAATCCAGAAGAAATAATAAATAGCATAAAAAATTTTGCTCCAAGCTTTGGTGGTATTAATCTTGAGGATATTGCTGCACCTGGTTGTTTCATAATAGAGGATAAGCTTAAAGAAAATCTTGATATACCTGTATTTCATGATGATCAACACGGTACAGCAATCATCACGACTGCAGCATTAATTAATGCTTTAGATATCAGTAAAAAAAAAATTGATAAAGTAAAAATAGTTGTAAATGGTGCAGGAGCGTCAGCAATGGCTTGTGCAAATTTATTTAAAAAAACTGGAGTGCCTAATAAAAACATCAAGATGGTGGATAGAAAAGGTGTCATTTATAAAGGTAGAGAAAACTTGAACCAATGGAAATCAAGTCATGCTATTGAGACAAAAGACAGAACTCTAAGCGACGCAATTAATAATGCTGATGTTTTTTTAGGATTATCTGCAAAAGGCATATTAACTAAAGCGATGGTAAAAAAGATGGCAAAAAATCCCATAATATTTGCTTGTGCAAATCCTGACCCTGAAATTATACCTGAAGAAGTTGAGGAAGTTAGAAACGACGCGATAGTAGCAACTGGGAGATCAGATTACGCCAACCAGGTAAATAATCTCATAGGTTTTCCCTATATATTTAGAGGGGCATTAGATGTAAGAGCAAAAACGATAAATGAAGAAATGAAAGTTGCCGCTGCACATGCAATCGCAAATTTAGCAAAGGAGGATGTGCCGGACGAAGTTGTTGCAGCAATGGGAGGTGAAAGACCTCATTATGGAAAGGATTATATAATACCATCAACATTTGATCCAAGATTAATTAGTGTTATTCCAGCAGCTGTAGCCAAAGCTGCGATGGAAACTGGAGTTGCTAGAATTAATATTAAAGATTTTGATGTCTACAAAGATCAACTTAAACAGAGGCTAGATCCTACTGTTACAATCCTACAAGGTGTAAACAATTATATTAAGAAAAAACAAAAAAAAGTTGTATTTGCAGACGGGGAAGATGAAAATATGTTAAAGGCTGCAATTGCATTTAAAAATTCAGAATTAGGAATTCCAATTTTAGTAGGAAAAGAGGAATTAATTAAAAATCAAATTAAAAAAATTGGTTATAATGAAAATTTTGATATTGAAATTGTAAATTCAAAAGATAAGGAGAAAAGAGAGAAGTATGTTAAATATCTTTTTAAAAAACTCCAAAGAGAAAAGGGAATGTTAGAAAGGGACTGTGATAGACTCATCAGAAATGACAGGGTAATTTGGGCATCGTGTATGGTTGCTTGCAATGATGCAGATGCTATGGTTACCGGTAATACTAGAAGATATTCCTCATCACTTGAAAAAGTAACCCAGGTTGTAGATCCAAGACCTGGAGAAATCATGTTCGGTTTAAATTTGGTTGTTAATAGGGGTAAAACAATTTTTATTTGTGATACATCAGTAATTGAATATCCCGACTCAAAACAATTAGCTGAAATGGCTAAATCCGCAGCGAGAGTTGTAAAACTTTTCGGATTTGACCCAAAGGTAGCTTTTTTATCACACTCTACTTTTGGTGAACCTGCTACAGATAGAACAAAGAGATTAAGCGATGCAGTCGAAATTCTAAAAAAAGATAAAGTCGATTTCAAATTTGATGGAGAGATGCAACCAGATGTGGCTTTAGAAGAAATTTATAAAGAATTATATCCATTCTCTGAAATTGTTGGGAACTCAAATATCTTGGTAATGCCTAGTCAACACAGTGCAGCTATTTCATACAAAATGATTAAATCAATGAGTAGAGCAAAAGTAATTGGGCCGCTGCTTATTGGTTTAGGTCTACCAATTGAGATAGCACCATTGAGATCATCCACGTCTGAAATTTTAAATCTAGCATCAATAGCTGCCTATTCCGCTGATGTTATTAAATATGATAAATAATTTAATTTTTTTGAATTCTTAAATTGTCAACTAGTAATATACTTGCGATTACATTTTCTACATCTAAAATTTCATTTGCTTCTTCGATAACCGCATCCTTTTCATCAGTTGTTGTTGCTATGCCATAAATATAGATTTTTTTCTTATATGTATCTATTTGATAATTGGTTGCCTTAATTGTATCGTTAAATATTAATGCTGTTCTTAATTGTGAGGTAATTAGTAAATCTTTTGCAGATTGTTTGAAATTAAAATCCTCTTTAATTTTTAAATCATTTTTTACAGACCTCACTCCTTGTGTTTCCCATGCAAGCTTTGTTAGTTTAAGCTTTTCCTCCGGGTCTTCAACTTTACCCGTTATAAATATTCTACCATCTATAACTTTTGTTTTTACAGATAGAAAATAATTCTTATCCAACAATAAAATTCTTGTGCTTAAATTTTTTTGCATTATTGAGTCATCTATTTGTGTTCCAAGAGATCTTGGGTCTATCGCTACGCTAACTCCAGTTCCAAATATCCCAGTTGATGACACTCCAACACATCCACTAAAAATCAGTCCAATCAAAAAAACCAATATAAACTTAATTTTCATTTTTAATATCAACACAATATTTATAAATTATTTTTTTTGAAACTGGATTATTTTGATGAATAAGGTTTGTAATTTCTTTTATGCTTAATTTATTAATCATTTTTTTAATAGTATTTTTATCTGATTCACTTAATTCAAGCGAATTTTTTTTATTTATTTTTTCTGAAATTACGATTGTTAATTCACCCTTCAAGCTTTTTTCAAAGAGTTTTAATTCATTAATGTCTAATCTGATAAATTCCTCGTATAATTTTGATATTTCTCTACAAATTAAAATTTTCCTACCTGAAAATTCCTTTTTTATATAAGGTATTATCTTGTTGATTTTTTTAGCTGAAATAAAAAAAATTATAGAACAATCTAATTTTTTAGTATTTTCTAAGATTTTCGATATTTCATTATTTTTTTCAGGAAAAAAACCATAGAAAAAAAATTTGTCTGAAAACCCGCTTGCCGACAATGCTGTGGTAACTGCCGATGGACCCGGTAATGGAATAATTTCGATTTCATTTTTTACGCATTCTTTTATTAACAAGCCTCCTGGGTCAGAAATGTTTGGTGTTCCAGCATCTGAGATCATTGAAACTATTTGGCCTTTTTTCAATATGCCGATAATTTTTGATAAGTTTTTTTTTTCATTAAATTTATGATTTGAAATCAATTCCGCATCAATCTCATATTTATTTAATAAATTTTTTGAAACTCTAGTATCCTCACATAATATAAAATCAGATTTTTTTAAGGTTTCTAAGGCCCTAAAAGTTATATCGTTTAAATTACCTATTGGGGTTGGTACTATATATAAGCCTTTTTTTAGTTCTTTATTTGTTGTTTTAGAATTTACGATCATATTTATGTATAATTAATATAATATCATTAAATGTTTAAAATTTTTAAAATAATTTTTGTTAATGTAATAATCATTTTATTTATTTCGAAATTTGGTCACACCAACGAAGAAAAAATCAAGATAGGTTTATTGGTCCCAATGTCTGGAGAAAAAAATAAACTTGGGCAATCAATTATTAAATCTACCAGACTGGCTCTAAAAGATATTGGTACAGATAAAATAGAGATATATCCAAAAGATACAGAGTTAGACCCCAATAAAACACTTCGGTCAGCTATTGAGTTAAAAAAATTAGGTGTAAAAATTATAATAGGTCCAGTTTTTTTTGAAAATATTAAATATTTAAATGAAGTAAATGATATTATATTTTTATCTCTTACGAATAAAACAGACAATCTGCCAAGCAATGTTATTAGTAGCGGCGTAAACTCTGTCTCACAGCTAAATGCAATAAAAAAATTTGCAGAACTTAACAAATTAGAGAGAACAATCTTACTAACTCCAGATCTTGACTACAAAACCGAAATTAAGAGAGCAATTAAAAAATCTAAATTGAAAATTTCAAAACATTATATTTATAATATTGAGCCTACAAAATTAACACAACAAATTGAGGAAATTACCAATTATAAAATCAGAAAACAAAATTTAGCTGATGAAATTAGAAGAGTTGAATTATCAGATTTAGAGGAGGAGATAAAAAAAAGAAGAATAGATAAATTAAACAAAAAATACACAATTGGAAATGTTGATTTTGACTCTCTTGTCATTTCTGATTTTGATGAAAGTTTAAAAAGCGTAATCACATCATTTTTATATAGTGACGTATCTCCGAAGGATAAATATTTTATAACTTTAAATCAATGGTTTGATGAAAGCTTGCTTTCCGAAAAAAATATTCAACCATTATATTACCCATCTATTAATAAAAAAAATCTAGAGAGTTTTTCAAATAAGTTTTCAAAATTTTACAATGAAAAACCTAATCATTTATCACTACTTAGTTATGATCTTATTGGATTGATTTATTATCTGTCTTTAAAAAATGACTTATCTGATACCAAGCTATTGTTTAAAAAACAAAGTTCTTTCAAAGGAAAAATTGGAGTATTTGATATTAAGGATAATAAAATAAATCATAAATTAAATTTTTATCAAATCCAAAATGGATCCTTCAAAGAAATTTTTTAATTTTTTTAAAAGCGTTGAAACGATGATCCATTTTATATTTCTTTGAAAAAGTCATTTGACCGAAGGTTTTATTATCATTTTTTGGAATAAATATTGGATCATATCCAAAACCGTTTTTTCCCCTAGCTTTATCTGATATACGCCCTTCAACTTTACCTGTAACGCTTACTAAATTTTTGTTTAGATAGCTTATTGATAGGGCACAAATAAATCTTGCTCTAATATTTTTTTTTCTCCAATTTTTATCTTTGTCATCTAATTTTCTAAAAACTTTATCAATTGCAATATTGAAATCTTTACCTTTTCCGGCCCACCTAGCAGAATAAATTCCTGGTTTTTTATCTAAAACATCAATTTCAAGTCCAGAGTCATCTGCTAGACAAATAAGGTTGGTTTTTTTTGAAAAATATTTTGATTTTATTATAGAATTTTGCTCAAAAGTTTTACCGTTTTCTTTTGGACTTTTAAGCTTAAAATCTGAAGTAGAAAAAATTTGTATATTTTTAGGTATTAAATTCCTAATTTCCCTTAATTTTCCTTTATTATTAGTGCCAATTAATAGTTTTTTTAATTTTTTTTTCATATCTGGAAATTTTAAATTTTCTTACCATATAACCTGATATGGAAAAAGAAGAAAACAAAACTACCGTAGATAACGAGGATATAAAAAAAAATTTAGGTGATGATAAAAACGATAAGTCTGAAAATAATAATCCAGATAAAGACGATGAAAAAAAAGAGAAATCACCAGAAGAAAAAATTGCTGATCTCGAAGATAAATTAGCGAGAACTTTTGCAGAAATGGAAAATCAAAGGAGAAGGTTCGAAAAAGAAAAAATAGATGCATTTGAATATGGAGGTTATACTTTTGCAAAAGAGGCATTAAACTTGGTTGATAATTTGGAAAGATCAAAAAATATTTTGGAAAACGATGAAAAACTTAAAAATACAGAAGCTTTAAAAAAAACCTTGGATCATTTTGATATAATATACAAAGATGTCATTTCTATTTTTAGTAAAAACAACATTACACCCATAGAAAGTATAAATAAAAAACTTGATCCAAATCTTCATCAAGCAATGATGGAAATAGAAGATGGTAATAAAGAGCCGGGAACAATTATTCAGGAAATACAAAAAGGATTTATGTTAAAAGATCGTCTATTAAGACCTTCTTTAGTTGGTGTTGCCAAGAAAACGACCCCAAAAGACGAAAAAACAAAAGAAAATAAACAAAATTTAAAGCATAAATAATGTTTTGCACAACTTGTAGATTTAAAATTAACACTTATATGAAACTTGGAGAATTTAATTATGAGTAAAATTATAGGAATTGACCTTGGTACAACTAATTCATGTGTTGCGATCATGGAAGGTAGCCAAGCTAAAGTTTTAGAGAATGCGGAAGGAGCAAGGACAACACCATCTGTTGTAGCTTTTACTGACGAAAGTGAAAAATTAATCGGTCAACCGGCAAAAAGACAGGCTGTAACTAACCCTGAAAATACAATATTCGCTGTTAAAAGATTAATTGGAAGAAATTTTGAAGATCCAACTGTAAAAAAGGATGTAGAGACTGCACCATTTAAGATTATTAATTCTGATAAAGGTGATGCATGGATAGAAGCAAAAGGGCAGAAATATTCCCCATCACAGATATCTGCGTTTATTTTGCAAAAAATGAAAGAAACTGCTGAAAAATATTTAGGCCAAGCAGTTACCAAAGCTGTCATAACGGTTCCAGCTTATTTCAATGATGCACAAAGACAAGCTACGAAAGATGCTGGTAAAATTGCAGGTTTAGAAGTTTTAAGGATCATTAATGAACCAACTGCTGCATCATTAGCTTACGGTTTAGACAAAAAACAAAATAAAAAAATTGCTGTGTATGATCTTGGTGGAGGAACATTTGATGTTTCAATACTTGAACTAGGAGATGGTGTCTTTGAGGTAAAATCTACAAACGGTGATACTTTTTTAGGTGGAGAAGATTTTGATAATACAATTGTAGAATATTTGATTAATGAATTTAAAAAAGATAATGGAATTGATCTTAAATCAGATAAACTTGCTTTACAAAGATTAAAGGAAGCTGCTGAAAAAGCGAAAATTGAGCTTTCATCTGCAGAACAAACTGACATAAACTTACCTTTTATAACAGCAGATAAAACTGGACCGAAACACATTAACCTTAAGATGACAAGAGCAAAGCTAGAGGCTTTAGTTGAGGATTTAATCGCTAAAACAATGCCTCCATGCAAAACAGCTTTAAAAGACGCGGGTATATCTGCCAATGAAATTGATGAAGTTGTTATGGTCGGTGGTATGACTAGGATGCCTAAAGTGATTGAGGAAGTTAAAAACTTTTTTGGAAAGGATCCAAATAAGAGTGTAAATCCTGACGAAGTAGTAGCCATGGGTGCCGCTATACAAGCCGGCGTATTACAAGGTGATGTTAAAGATGTTCTTTTATTAGATGTAACACCACTATCATTAGGTATTGAAACATTGGGTGGAGTTTCTACAAAACTGATAGATAAAAATACTACAATTCCAACAAAGAAAAGTCAGGTTTTTTCAACTGCTGAAGATAACCAGCCAGCTGTTTCTATAAGAGTTCTTCAAGGTGAAAGAGAGATGGCGACAGATAATAAATTACTTGGAAATTTTGAATTAGTTGGTATCGCTCCAGCTCCAAGAGGTGTACCTCAAATTGAGGTTACATTTGATATCGATGCTAATGGAATTGTTAACGTTTCTGCAAAAGACAAAGGTACAGGAAAAGAGCAAAAGATTCAAATTCAAGCTTCAGGAGGATTAAGTGAAGCAGAAATAGAAAAAATGGTCAAAGAGGCTGAAGCAAATAAAGAGTCTGATAAAAAGAAAAGAGAGTCAGTAGATGTAAGAAATCAGGCTGACACTTTAATTCACTCTACAGATAAAAATTTAAAAGAACATGGCTCAAAAATATCTGATGCTGACAAAAAAGCTATAGAGGACTCCTCAACAGCTCTAAAAGAGTCTTTGAAAGGCGATAATACAGAAGAAATCAAGAAAAAAACTGAAGCTTTAGTTCAGGCTTCGATGAAGCTTGGGGAAGCTATCTATAAGTCACAACAAAATGCTAAACCAGACTCTAACAAAGATGATGGTAAAGATGATGATAAAGGAAAAAAAGACGATAATGTTGTTGATGCGGATTTTGAAGAAGTAAAAGACGAGAATAAAGAAAAAAGCGCTTAACTGACATCTATTTGTCCAAGTTAATAAATGGCTAAAAGAGATTATTACGATGTCCTGGGCGTTACTAAAAGTGCCTCACCAGAAGAATTAAAATCTGCTTACAGAAAACTTGCTGTAAAATATCATCCTGACAAAAATCCTGGGGACAAGATCTCTGAAGATAAGTTTAAGGAAGCGAGTGAAGCTTATGGCGTTTTGTCAGATAAATCAAAAAAAGAAAATTATGACAACTTCGGTCATGCTGCTTTTGAGAATGGTGGTGGAGGAAAAGGTGGCTTTGGCGGCTTTGGAGGTTTTAGTGGCGCTGACTTTTCAGATATATTCGAAGATTTCTTTAGTGATTTTGGAGGTGGAAGAAGAAGTTCAAGAAGAAGCTCAAATAATAGGGGGTCAGATTTAAGATATGATTTATCTATAACTCTTGAGGAGGCTTATACTGGTAAGAAACAAAATATTCAATTTTCATCATCTGAAAAATGTAATTCTTGTAAAGGCAGTGGGTCTAAAGCAGGATACAGTCCTGATAGATGTACTTACTGCGGAGGAAATGGTCGTGTTAGAACAAACCAAGGATTTTTTACTGTTCAACAAACATGCCCTCAATGTGCAGGAAGTGGTGAGGAAATAACTAACCCATGTGGTGATTGTAATGGGCAGGGAAACAAACAAACTTCAAAAAAATTGTCTGTAACAATTCCTAAAGGTGTCGATGACGGTACAAGAATAAGACTTGCTGGTAAAGGTGAAGCGGGAACAAGAGGTGGAACAGCTGGAGACTTATATATATTTGTCAATGTTAAATCTCATGAACTTTTTAAAAGATCTGAAGTTAATTTATTTTTTGAATTTCCAATTTCTATTGCAGATGCTGCTCTTGGCACAACAATTGAGATACCAACAATTGATGGAAAAAAAGCTAAAATTAAAATACCAGATGGAACACAAAGCGGTAAGCAATTTAGGTTAAAAGGAAAAGGAATGCCTTTCATGCGTAGAGGAGATTTTGGCGATCTTTATGTACAAGTTAAAACAGAAGTTCCTATTTCTCTTAACAAAGAGCAAAAAGAATTATTAGAAAAGTTTAGAAAAATTGAAAATGAAAGGTCAAATCCAAGTATTAAAAAATTTTTTCAAAAGGCTAAGGATTTTTGGAAAAAATAAAAAATGGGTCTAGAAGAAATTATTCCAGCAATTGCTTTAATTGCCATATTAATATTAGTCTTACCAGAATTCATAAGCACCAATATAAAAAAAAATCTGCTTTTTAAAAATCTATTTATTTGGGGTATTATTGTTTTATTACTTATGATAGTTCTATCTTTTATCTTCATATGAGAAAAATTAACTTAGCTGTTACTGGGTGTTTAGGAAGAATGGGACACCAAATAATTCAATCTGTAAAATCAGATAAAAAATTTAAACTTGTAACCGTAACTGAAAACAAAAAAACCAATAAAAAGATAAATGGTTTAAATATTTCAAAGAATAATTCAGACGTATTTAAAAAAGCTAATCTTATCATAGATTTTACAATACCAAAATGTACTTTGGAGATATTAAAAATTGCGGCAAAATTAAAAATAAAGGTGGTGATAGGCACAACTGGCTTTACTAAAAAAGAGGAAAATTTAATAAAGAAATACTCAAAAAGGATTCCAATTTTAAAAGCAGGAAATATGAGTTTGGGCATCAATCTACTAATGTACTTAACAGAAATAACTTCAAAATCTCTTAACAATTCTTTCTTAAGCAAAATATATGAAGTACACCATAAGTATAAAAAAGATTATCCATCTGGCACTGCTCTAATGCTCGGTAAAGGGATAGCAACTGGAAAGAATAAAAACTTTTATAATTTAATTGGAAATAAATATTTAAATAAAAAAAAATTTCCCTACAGTAAAAAAATTAATTTTAATTCAATAAGAAAGGGTGAAATAATAGGAGAACATGAGGTAAAATTTTCAAGTGGAAAAGAGATTATAACACTCAATCACGAGGCTTTTGACAGAGCATTATATTCTGAGGGTGCATTATCTGCAGGTAAATGGTTAATGACAAAAAAACCAGGTCTTTACTCGATGCGAGATCTTATGAATTTCAGATAATGACTGAAATTCAAAGGGCGAAAATCATATTAAAACATCTTAACAAAACTTATCCAAAAATAAAGGTCCCTCTAAAAAGTCGAAATGTTTTTACTTTATTAATCTCTGTTTTGCTATCCGCTCAATGTACTGACGTAAATGTAAATAATGTTACAAAAAATATTTACCCAAAATATTACAAACCTCGTCATTTTTTAAAATTAGGAAGAAAAAAAATAGAGAGACTTATTAAAAAAATTGGAATTTTCAGAGTAAAAGCAAAAAGTATTTACAATCTTTGTGGCATATTAGAAAAGGACTACAATGGAAAAGTACCAAAAACATTTGAGGAATTGGAACGGTTGCCTGGCGTAGGTCATAAAACTGCTAGTGTGGTTATGTCTCAAGGGTTTGGTTATCCCGCATTTCCAGTTGATACTCACATTCATAGATTAGCGCAAAGATGGGGATTAACTGATGGTAAAAATGTTATTCAAACTGAAAAAGATTTAAAAAGGTTGTTTCCAAAAAAATATTGGAACAAGCTTCATCTACAAATTATTTATTATGGGAGAGAGTATTGCAAAGCAAGAGATTGTTATGGAATAACTTGTAAAATATGCACTAGTTGTTATCCTAATAGAAAAAAACCAATCAAAACTAAAAAACCATAAATGAAAATTTTAGGTATTGGAAATGCAATAGTTGATGTGATCTGTAAAATTGATTATGACTTTATAAAAAGAAATAATCTTACAAAAGGTTTGATGAAACTTATATTTGATCAAAGTGAGTTTTCAAACTTATTATCAAATTTGAAAATTGAAAAAACAATTTCAGGAGGTTCCGTTGCGAATTCAATAGTTGGTATATCACAATTGGGAGATAAAGTTGGATTTATTGGTAAAATATCAGATGATAATTTTGGTGTAAAATATGAGGAAGGTTTAAAAAAAGAAAACGTAAATTTTTTTTATAAAAAGAGAAAAGAACTTCTTCCAACAGGAACTTGTTTAATTTTAATCACACCTGACTCAGAAAGAACAATGTGTACTTTTTTAGGAACTGCAGGGAAAATAAGCAAAAATGATCTTGATGCAGAGGTAATTAAAAAAAGTGATTTAGTTTTTTTAGAGGGATATTTGTGGGATGAAGGAGATCCAAAAGAAGCATTTGAAAAAGCTATTAATTTAGCAAATAAAACAGCGATGTCTTTATCAGATAAATTTTGTGTAGATAGACACAAACCTAATTTTTTAAATCTAGTAAAAAATAAATTAGATTTAGTTTTTGCAAATGAGGGAGAAATAATGTCACTAATTGATGCTAAAAACTTTGATGAAGTGATCTCTTTTGGTAAGGAAATAAAAAAACATTTAATTATTACTAGGGGTGATAAAGGTGCTGTTTCAATCTATGATAGTAAAATAGAGGAAATTGAAGCGAAAAAAAACCTTAAGATTGTAGATCTAACTGGAGCAGGTGATTTATTTGCATCCGGATATTTGCATGGATTTATAAATAATTTTTCTCAAAAAGAGTGCTTAGCTAAAGCAACTGAGATGTCCTCTAAAATAATTCAACAGATAGGGGCGCGATTTTAAACTTTTTTAATTCTTTTAAAACTTCCTTTCCCCTTTTTTGGTTTGACTACCCTAAGCTTAAATTTTTTAGTAAAAAGTTCTTTAGCAAATTTATTTTTTTTCTGAAATTTCGTAACCATTTTTTTTACTGATAATTAAATTTTCATCAAAGAACTTCTCTTTAATTTTTTTTCTCAACCTATGGATATGTGTCTCAACCGTATGGGTTTCTAGCTTTGATTGATATCCCCAAACTTTCTCTTGAAGTTCGTTGATTTTTATTGGTTTTTTGCTCTGAGATAAATATATAATCATATTTATTTCTTTTTCAGTTAGCTTTAACTTTTGACTATGGAGTATCATTTCTCTAGAATTAGTATTAATAGTATATTTGCTAACAGTTATATTGGATTGTTCATTAAAATTTTTTTTCAAAAACTCAATATTAATTCTTTCTAAAAGTTTTGAGAACTTTATTGGAAAATTTTTTACCAGAACCATATTTGATAATTTAAGATCTTTAAGAGATAAAATAAGATAATCTTTATGACTTTTAAAATTAATCTTAGATATTTCTTTTTTGGTTAAATTTATGACTTTAAAATTTAAATTTTCCTCAATTTCTGAGAATATATCAAAAAGAGACTTTGATTCATAAATAAACAAAATTTGATTATTCATATATAAACACAATATGGCAATTATTTTAAAAAACAAACATTCTCTTAAAGTTGATAACTTTAAATTTAAATGCTGTGTTGGAAAAAATGGGATTAGTAAAGGAAAAACTGAAGGAGACAATAAAACTCCCAAAGGTGACTTTGAATTAGAAAATTTATATTACAGAGGTGATAGATTAAATAAACCGTTTACAAAGTTAAAGTGTATTAAAATCGATAAGAGTATGGGTTGGTGTGACGACACAAGGGATAAGGCTAATTATAACAAATTAATCAATACTAAAAAAAAAACAAAATACGAAAAACTTCATAGAAATGACTCTAAATATGATTTAATAATTCCAATAAAGTATAATTGGAAAGGAAAAAAACTCGGAAAAGGAAGCTGTATATTTTTACATTTAACTAAAAATTATAAACCAACAGCAGGTTGTATCGCATTATGCAAAAAAGACTTTTTAATTATGTTAAAGCTGATAAATCCAAAAACAAAAATTAAAATCTACTAGATTCTTTCACCAAAAATTGCTGACCCAATTCTTAAATAAGTTGAATAATTTTCTACTGCCTGAAGATAATCTGAGGACATTCCCATGCTTAATTCGTTTAAATTTAAATTTTTATTTAATTTGTTTAATTCCTGAAAAAAAGGAGCTGGATCAAGATTAAATGGTGGAATACACATCAACCCTGCGATATCTAATTTTAAATCTCTGCAATAAAAATAGAGGTCATTTAAATCTTTTTTAAGTATCCCAGATTTTTGTTCTTCATTTCCTAAGTTAACCTGTATAAATATTTTTACTTTTTTATTTTGATTAAATTGTTCATCATAAATTTTTTTCGCAAGCTTTTTACTGTCTACGGAGTGAATAAAATCAAAAAGTTTTATTGCTAACTTTACTTTGTTTGTTTGAAGTTTCCCTACTAAATGGATTTTTAATTCAGGTTTTTCTGCTTTTATTTTAGTCCATTTATCTAATGCCTCTTGAACCTTGTTTTCACCATAATCATGATGACCATGATTAATTAAAGGCATAATTTTATCTAATGAAAATGTTTTAGAAATTGCAATAATTTTAGATGCTTTTGTCTTGTTTAGACCTGCTTCTTTCGATTTTACAAGTTCCTCGATATGTATTAATTTTTGTACTGACTCATGCATAAGATAAATTATGAAAAATACTACTTTATAAGTGAATACGATACAAACCTAATTAAATATCAAGAACGAGGAACAAATATAATTTTTAGAAATTATAATAAAAAACTGAATGTTGATAAATTAAAGATTTTACGTAATTTATGTAGAAGAAAAGGTCACCCATTTTTTTTATCAAACGATGCAAAGTTAGCAATTAGGCTAAAATTAGACGGTGTATATTTACCGTCATTTAACAGAAATTTTAATCATTTGGCTTATAGTCTAGAAAAAAAATTCATTGTTTTAGGATCTGCACATTCACTAAAGGAGTTGAATTTAAAAAAAAATCAAGGGGTAAAGATTTTTTTTGTATCCTCGTTATTCAAAAAGAATAAAAATTACTTAGGTATTCATAGATTTAAATTTTTTGAAAATTTTACAAAAGGAAAGCTCGTTGCTTTAGGCGGTATTGGTGAGAGTAATATTAAAAAGTTGAGTTTACTAAATATTGCAGGTTATGCAGGTATATCTTTTTTTAAAAAAAAGGCCCCTTGCAAAAAGGGGCCCCTTTAATTTTTAGCTTCTAATTAAATTAGAATGCAAATGTAAGAGCGAACTCATACGACTCTTTATCAGCAGTAGCAGCAGTGCTTCCGCCAACATTGTCGTTTTGGTTCATGTGACCAGCAATTGTCATACCACCCATTGTGTATGATGCTTGGAAACCCTTGTCGTGTTGCTCAGCTGAAGTTGAACCAGATGATGATGTATTATCATCGTAGTCTCTTTCACCGTAACCGATAGTTAAGTTTTCGTTTACAGCGTAAGTTACACCCCAACCGTCAGATTCATCGTTTTGAGCAGCTACAGTACCATCAGCTTCAGATGATTGGTAACCTAAAGTGAATCCTCCAATTGCATATTTAACGAACATAGTTTCGTTATCAATTGACTGTGAAGTGTTAGGATCCAATTCAGCTTGCGCATAACCAACTGTCAAACCTTCAACCATCTCTGGAGAAACTTGAATACCGAAGTCAGTATATTGACCTAAGTCTTGAGCTTGACCAGTTGCAGTTGCGTGATCATGTTGGTGAGCTAATTTTAGCACAACACCATTGAATGAAGGTGAATCATAAGTAATTAAGTTATTACCTGATCTACCATCTATTCTTACGTCAGCACTTGCAGTAGTATCCCAAACTTCTTCATAAGCGTTTGGTGTCATATCATCCCATTGACCCATGACAGATGATCCACCATGTCCATGGAATGTTACTGTACCTAATGCGTCTGTTCCGAATGACAGACTTCTGTCATCCATACCGTCAGTTGATGCAGGGTTGTCATTATCAAGTTCCATACTTGCTGAAACTGTAATACCACCATCTGTTTCACCTGATGCAGAGAAAACTACACTGTCGAACTGGTATGGACCAGTAGGATTAGTTTCGTCTGTTGTTGATGCGAAAGCAAATCCAGTTGAAACTGAAACACTTCCTTCAGCTGCATGTACAGCTGTCATCGCTAGTGAACCAGCTAATGCTGATACACCGATTTTTGTTAATTTGTTCATATTAATTACTCCTTTAATTATTTAATATTAAACGACCATTTTTTAACAAAACGTGACTAATATTTGTTAACTTTACGGGTTTTTTCGATATAAATTTAGCAACTGTGATAATTTTACAACACAATTTACGTTTATTTTAATATGTTTTTTGAATTATTTGAGTATGTTAAAATTCATATTCTGTTTAAAGCTTATTTATGAAAAATTACACAATTTCCAAGAAATTTAGCCTTCTGTCCTTTTTTGTGGCCATTTTAATCCTTTTGAACAGTTGTGGAAGCAATTTTTTTAGAGGGGCTGATGCAAGAAAAGTTTCTCCTGATCCTCGTGAAAGGGTAAAAAAAAATTTAGAAGAAGGAAGAGGTTTTAGACTTAATGATGCTGTCAAAAACAGAGGCAGAGGCAGAAATTTTGAATTTGCAAGTTCTAATGAATTATGGAGAGCATCATTGGATATTATAGAATTCATGCCTTTAACATCGGCAAATTATAGTGGCGGAATAATCATCACGGACTGGTATTCAAATAATTCCAATCCAAATGAAACCATTAAAATAACTATTAGATTTCTAAGTAACGAAATAAGATCTGATGCTATCGACATCAATGTCTTCTACAAAAAATGTGATAAAGATTACAAATGCGTTGTTCAAAAAAATAATAAAAATATAGAGTCAGAATTAAGAAGAGAAATTTTAAAAAAAGCAGCTACGTATCAAAAACAAACTAAAGCTAAAAACAAATCTTCTTATCCTGGTGTTAAGATGGGTAAAGATTAATTTTACATTTCATTCAAGTGGACAGATATAATTTTAAAGAAATTGAGGAGAAATGGCAAAGTTATTGGGAAGAAAACAAATTTTTTAAAACTCAAAAAGATAAAAATAAAAAAAAGTTTTATTGCTTGGAGATGTTTCCATATCCATCTGGTAAAATACACATGGGACATGTCAGAAATTACACTATAGGAGATGTATTAGCGCGTTATAAAGCTCTGAAAGGGTTTAACGTGCTTCATCCAATGGGTTGGGATTCCTTTGGTATGCCAGCAGAAAATGCAGCACGAGAAAACAATCTAGACCCTAAAGAGTGGACAAATGAAAATATAGGAACAATGAAAAAACAACTAAAAAAACTGGGCCTATCTTTAGATTGGGATCGAGAAATATCAACCTGTGATAAAGACTATTATAAGCATCAGCAAATGTTTTTTTTAGAATTATTAGAAAAGGGTCTAGTTTACAGAAAAGAAAATTATGTTAATTGGGACCCAATAGATGAAACAGTTTTAGCAAATGAGCAAGTTATTGATGGAAAAGGATGGAGGTCTGGTGCGACAGTTGAAAGAAAAAAATTAAGTCAATGGTTTTTTAATATATCAAAGTTTTCAGAAAATTTATTAGATGGTTTAGAAAAGCTAGATGCATGGCCCAATAAAGTTAAAACAATGCAAAAGAATTGGATTGGAAAATCATTTGGATGTGAAATTGAATTTGATATAGAGGGTGATTTACCAGTAAAGAAAATAAAGTGTTTTACAACCAGACCTGACACTTTATTTGGTTTTTCTTTCTTAGCATTATCAGTTGATCACGAGGTTTCAAATTTTTATATCAAAAATAAGGAATTTCAAAAATTTAAAGAGGAATGTTCAAAGACTGGGACAACTGAAGAGGCTATCGCAGTTGGAGATAAAATTGGCTTTAAGACAAATCTTTTGGCTAAAAATCCACTTAATCCAAATCAGAAGGTACCTGTCTATTTTGCAAATTTTGTTCTTATGGATTACGGTTTTGGGGCAGTGTTTGGATGTCCAGCACACGATCAAAGAGATTTTGATTTTGCAAAAAAATACAAACTAGAAATCAATACTGTAGTTAAACCATACGAGGAAAACGATAATTTCGTGGTATCTAATGAAGCGTATCCCGGACCTGGTAAAATAATAAATTCAAAATTTTTAAATGGTCTTGATGCACCAAAGAATTCTGTGGTTGAAACAATTAAAATTTTAGAGGAAAAAAAATTAGGTAAAAAAAAAATAAATTATAGATTAAAAGACTGGGGTGTATCCCGTCAAAGATACTGGGGATGTCCTATCCCAATAATCTATGATAAAGATGGTAATGCAGTACCCGTGCCAAAAGAAAATCTACCTGTTGAACTACCAGAAAATATCGATTTAAAAGTTAAAGGAAATCCTCTCGACAGTCAAAAAAACTGGAAAGAAGTTATGATTGATGGAAAAAAATTCACCAGAGAGACAGATACTTTAGACACTTTTGTTTGCTCATCTTGGTATTTTTTAAGATTTTGTTCTCCAAAAGAAAAAGGTTACGGTTTTAGTAAAGAGGAGATAGATTATTGGATGCCAGTCGATCAATACATAGGCGGGGTTGAGCATGCTATTCTTCATTTGCTATATTCAAGATTTTTTGTAAGAGCAATCAACTTTAAAAATAAAAATTTTCAAATAACAGAACCTTTTAAAAGCTTATTTACTCAAGGAATGGTTTGCCATGAAACATACAGAGATGAAAATAATAATTGGCTTAGTCCTGAGGAAGTAAAAAAAATTGATAATAAATTAGTGAAAAAAAATGATCCAGATATGCTTGTGAAAGTAGGTGCTTCAGAATCGATGTCAAAATCAAAAAAAAATGTTATCGATCCAGAGGATATTATTTATAATTACGGTGCAGATTCTGTTAGAATATTTATTTTGTCAGATAGTCCACCGGAAAAAGATGTGCAATGGTCTGAACAAGGTATGATTTCCTCTTATAAATTTATTCAAAAATTATGGGTGTTAAATAAAAAATTTTTGGAGGAAATAAAAAAAAATCACAAGAATGATACGGATGATGAACTAAAAAAAATAACAAATATATTTATAAACAATGTTACTGAAAATTTATCAAAATTTACTTATAATAAAATTATCGCTAATTTGCATGAGGTACACTTTTCATTATCTAAATTAATCAAAAAAAAATACTCATCTAAAACTTTAAATGAAAATTATAAGAAGATATTAATTTGTATGATGCCAGTTATTCCGCATTTTGCGAGCGAGTGTATAGAATTGTTAAAAACTAAATCAGCAATTGAATGGCCAGATTTAGATAAACAACTTTTAATTGAAGAAGAAATAAACTTTGTCGTTCAGATCAATGGTAAAAAAAGAGGTCTAATAAAAACAAGTAGAAACATTTCCGAGGAAGAAATTATAAATTTAATCAAAGAAAATAAAGAGATTAATAAATATCTTGGAAATCAAGAACTTAAAAAAAAAGTTTTTGTTCCAAATAAATTGATAAATATCATAATATAGTTTGGATGAAAAAATATTTTTATATCTTTATATTCATTCCCTTTTTAATTTTGAGTTGTGATTACTCACCGATATATTCTAGTAAAAATAATTACAATTTTTATATTGAAAAAATTGAACTTAGTGGAGATGCAGAAATAAATAACATAATTAGTAAAAAACTTAAAAAATATAAAAAAATAAATAATGGAAAAAAGTTAACTATTAAAGCTTCTTCATCTTACAGCAAGATATCACAAACAAAAAACTTGTCAGGAAAAACAACAAATTATTTGGTAATTATCAAGGTAATTTTTCAAATAAAAAAAGGTGATAAATCAGAAAAATTTACAAGTAAAGAAGAATTTTTAATTAAAAATTTAGATAATAAATTTAATGAAATAAGTCTTGAAAAAATTAAAAAGGAAAACTCTATTGATTTAATTACAAACAAGCTGATCATTCAAATTACACAAATGCAATGATTTTAAAGTATTTTGAATTGAATAGATTAAATTTTGATAAAACAAATTTTATCTTATTTCATGGTAAAAATGAGGGTTCAAAAATCGAAGGAATTGAAAAAATTACAAAAAAATTAGAAAAAAATATTATTAATTATGATGAAAAACATGTGATTGATAACACAGAAGATTTTCTTGAAAACATTCTCAATAAATCGTTATTTGAAAGCGAAAAAGTTATATTAATAAATAGGTGTACAGATAAGATTGTTAAAATTTTTGAAGATCTAACAAACAGAAATATAAGTGATATTATATTCATACTTGTTTCCGAAGTTTTAGAAAAGAAATCTAAACTAAGAAACCTTTTTGAAAAATCGAAATCTAAATTAGTATCTATAGCATTTTATCCAGATAATTTTGATACTCTTTTAAAAATTGCTCATCAAACCTTGAGAGAAAAGAATATTAGTTTATCCAATGAATGTGTTAGCATTTTAGTAAATAAATGCGCTAGTGATAGAAAAAATCTTTTAGATGAAATAGAAAAAATAGAACTCTATTCAAAAGATAAGAAAAAAATTTCTAATGAAGAGGTTTTTAAACTAATTAATTTAACCGAAAATCATAGCATAAACGAACTTTTAAACAATTGTTTAACTAAAAATCAGAAAAAATTATTTGATATCTTAAATAATAATATTTTTTCAAATGAAGATTATATTATTATAACGCGATCTTTACTTAAAAAAGCTAAAAACCTTCTAGGTCTGGTCAACTCATATGGCTTAAATAAAGATATTGAAGCCACAATAAATAATGCAAAACCAGCTATTTTTTGGAAAGAAAAAAACGTTACTAAAGATCAAATAAAATTATGGTCAGCTAAAGAACTGAAAAATTTGATTGCAGAAACCAATAATATTGAATACCAGATAAAAAAAAATTCTTATAACGCAAAAAACTTTACGACGAATTTTTTAATAGAAAAATCAAATTAATCTTTAATAATTTTTTTTAATCACCTCAATTAGTCTATTTAGTTGATCACTGTCATTAAAGGAAATTGTTATTGAGCCTTTGTTTCTTCTGTTACTTTTTATTGAAACATTAAGTCCTATTTTATTAGATATAGACACTTCGAGATTTTTAATGTTAGGATCCTTATTTTGAATTATCTTTTTTGATTTTTTAAAAAATTTGACAAAATTTTCAGATTGTCTTACAGATAATTTCTTATCTATAATTTTATTCGCCAAAAAGCTTGCGTTTTCTAGGCCTACAAGAATTTTAGCATGTCCGGGACTAATTTTCCTTTCCTCTATGTAACTTAAAACGTCTGCAGGTAAATTAAGTAATCTTAGTGAGTTAGTAATATAGCTTCTGCTCTTTCCAATAAATTTTGAGACTTTGTCCTGATCGTATGAAAATTCATCAATTAGTCTTTTGTATCCTTGAGCCTCCTCTAGAGGATTTAAATCATGTCTTTGAACATTTTCAACTATAGCGAACTCAAGCGACTTAAGATCATCTGCTTCAGTAACAACTACTGGAATATCATGAAGACCAGCCTTTCTTGCTGCTAACCATCGTCTTTCTCCAGCAATGATCTCGTACTTGGAATCATCGGAGACTGATTTTCTCACTATAATTGGCTGAATTACGCCCCGCTCTTTTATTGAGTTAGTTAGATCTTGTAGATTTTCTTCCTGAAAATTTTTTCTTGGTTGAAATTTGTTTGGCACGATATCACTTAAAGAAAGTTTATTAGTTTTAGCTTCTATTTTAGATTCACCAATCAAGGATGATAAACCTCTTCCTAAACCTTTTTTAATTTGAGAATTCATTATGCGGCACTTCCAATTTTATTTTCTTGCTCAATAAATTCATCAGTGAAATTATAATAAGATTTACTACCTGGACAATTTTTATCATAAATAAGCACAGGTACGCCGTGAGAAGGTGCTTCAGATAATCTTACATTTCTTGGTATTACTGTTTGATAAACTTTATCTTTAAAGTAGTCTCTAGCTTCCTGTTCTACTTGAGAAGATAACTTATTTCTTCTATCGTACATTGTTAAAAGTATTCCTTGAATCTCTAAAGAAGGATTAAGATTTACCTTTATTCGTTCAATAGTCTTCATAAGTTGAGTTAGTCCCTCTAATGCAAAAAATTCTGTTTGAAGGGGGACTAAAAGAGAATTAGATGATACCAAAGCCATTACTGTCAATAAACTTAAGGAAGGGGGACAATCAATAAGCACATAATCGTAAATTCCTCTAGAATTATTTAAATATGCGGTTAATTTACTCTTTAAAATAAAAGCTCTATCGCTATCGTTAGCCGTCTCAACCTCTAATCCTGACAGATCCACATTGGATGTTATTAAATCAAGGTTTCTAAATTTGGTTTGCTTAATAACATTTGAAATGGACATCGTTCCATTTAAGATTCCATATATTGTTTGGTCAGATTGATTAGTATTTGATAATCCTAAACCAGTAGTGGCATTTCCTTGTGGATCTAAATCAATTACCAGAATTTTTTTATTTAGTTGTGTTAAAGCTGATGCGAGATTAATGACCGTTGTTGTTTTCCCAACTCCACCCTTTTGATTTATTATTGAAATTATTTTCACAATTTTTTTTTCTTTAACTTTTTAATGTTTATTATAAATGAGTCGTTACTAGTTATACTTTTTTTTTCTTCATAATCTAAATCCCAAGTTTTCAATGTTTCGTTGAGAATTTTTTGTCCACTTTTTCCCATAAATAAAATTATATTATTAAATTTCTTAAAATTTTGATTTATAAGATCTAAAATTATAGGCATAGGTTTAAAAGCTCTCGACATTACAGTTCCTGTTTCAATTTTCTTAATTGTAAAAATATCTTTTTGGATAATTTTTGTATTTAAATTTAATTTTTTTGAAACATCTTTTAAAAAAACGCATTTATGATGGCTTTTTTCATATAGGTTTATCCTGAGTGAATTTTTTAACTTTTTCATTATTATTGCTATAACAAGCCCTGGCATCCCCCCTCCAGATCCTAAATCACAGGTTGTATTCGAATTTAAATCAATAAAATCAACTATTTGTGCCGAATCTATTATATGTCTTTTCCTAATTTCGCTAATTTCAGCAGTTTTCTTACTGATTATATTAATTTGCTTATTTTTCTCCCTTATCATTGAAATTAAGCTCTCAAAATCAAAGCAAGTTTCACGTGAAACATTCGGGATTGTGATTTTTGAGTAAAAATTTAAAATTGTATTATCCATTAAGCTATATGCTTAATAGACTTTCTTTTAACATGTGACAACAAAATATAAACAGCTGCAGGAGTAACTCCATCAATTCTTAGCGCTTGGCCCATAGTTTTTGGCATGATTTCTTTAAATTTAGCCTTTACCTCATTAGAAAGACCCGAAAATTGGTCATAATCTATATTATCTGGAATCGTTAAATTTTCATCCCTCTTAAAGGCAAGAATATCCGCCTTTTGCTTTTTTAAATATCCTCTATAATGAGAGTTAATTTCAATTTGTTCATCAATCTCAATTCCAAAATCCTCAATTTCAGGCCAAATATCCCTAATTTTAACCATATCTACCCCTTTTTGAGTCAAAATTTCATCAGCAGATCTAAAAACACCATCTTTTGCAATTTTAATGTCAAATTTAGCCGCTTTTGTAGGTGAAATTTGTAAAGTAGACATTTGAAGAGATATTTTATCAAGTTTTTTAAATTTATCCTCAAAATGTTGTTTTCTAACATCTGAAATCAATCCAATTTTAATACCTTTGTTAGTTAATCTTAAATCGGCATTATCTGACCTCAAACTTAACCGATACTCTGCACGAGACGTGAACATCCTATAGGGCTCTGCTACTCCTTTAGTTACCAAATCATCAATCATCACCCCTATGTATGCATCTGATCTATCGAGAATAAAAGGCTCCATATTTTTTAATGAAAGAGCTGCATTCACACCTGCAATAAGGCCCTGTGCAGCTGCCTCCTCATAACCAGTGGTTCCGTTGATTTGACCAGCAAGATATAAATTTTTAATTTTCTTTGTCTCCAATGTCAGAAAAAGTTCTCTAGGATCTATATAATCATATTCTATAGCATAACCTGGCCTAATAATCTGTACATTCTCTAAACCATTGATATTATTGAGTATTTCTTGCTGCACTACCTCAGGTAGAGAATTAGATATGCCATTTGGGTATATTGTATAATCGTTGAGACCTTCTGGCTCCAAAAAAATTTGATGTCTTGTCTTATCTGCAAATTTTACAATTTTATCCTCTATTGAAGGACAATAACGTGGACCAACACCTTGTATACTACCAGAATACATCGCACTTTTAGATAAATTTCTTCTAATAATTTTATGTACCTTATCATTAGTGTATGTCATCGAACATGGTACCTGCTTGTTAAAACTTTTTTTTGTTAGAAAAGAGAAAAAATAAGGATCACTATCAGCAAATTGTTTTTCTAAATTGTCAAAATTAATCGACCTTGAGTCTAAACGAGGAGGCGTACCTGTCTTAAGTCTTCCAATTTTAAAATTATATTTTTTTAACTCTTCGCTTAAACCTGTGCTAGGTTTTTCATTAAATCTACCTGCTGGCGTTCTCTCATCACCAATATGAATCAATCCATTTAAAAATGTACCAGTAGTTAAGATTAACTTATTACACCTAACATTATTACCTTTTAGTGTTATAAATCCTTTTATCTCATTATTTAAAAAAATAAAGCTTTCTACAGGATCAGAAAAAATGCTTAAATTACAATAGTTTACGAGTTTTTCTTGCATAAATTTACGATATAATGATCTATCAGATTGAGTTCTAGGTCCTCTAACAGCTGGCCCTCTACTTCGATTTAATAATCTGAATTGTATTCCCGACTTATCAGCAACGTCACCCATAACTCCATCAAGAGCATCGATTTCTCTAACCAGATGGCCTTTTCCTAAACCACCAATAGCTGGGTTACAAGACATTTCTCCTATGGTGTTTTTATTATGTGTAAATAGTGCAGTATTGATTCCAAGCCGTGCTGAAGCAGTTGCAGCTTCACATCCTGCATGACCACCACCAATAACTATTACATCAAAGAATAAATCTTTTTTCATAATATAAATTTATATCCGATTAGGATATTTACAAGATGTGTATTATTTTTTTTAAATAAGATTGTAATCGATATTAATCGAAGAAAGGCTAAAAATATAAATATTAAAGTTATTTTCCAATACAGAAATCATTAAAAATACTACCTAAAATTTCCTCCACATCAACTTTACCAACAATCATGCCTAAATGTCTGGTTGCCAATCTTAGATCCTCAGCAGCTTTATCAAAATCTTTCTTATCATTTTTATCTAGAAAATTTTTTAAATGTTCTACACATTGAACTAAATGTTGTCTATGTCTCTCTCTCGTGATTAAAATGTCTTCTTGAGAAATAAATTTATTTTTTAAATTATTTTTTATTTTGAGAATTAATTTATCAATGTTTAAATTATCTTTTAATGAAATCAATACATGATCGAATTTTGATAAGTCTTGATCTAACTTATTTTTTATAAGATCCAACTTATTAACAACTAAAATAGCATTTCCTTTAAGCAAATCATTAAAAAAAGGGCTTAAATCAATACTTTTAGCATCCACCACTACTAACTTTAAATCAGCATTTTCGGCCCTCTTAAGAGATAATTTTATCCCTTTTTTTTCAATTTCATCTTTTGAATCACTTATTCCTGCTGTATCTGAAATTATAACAGGATAACCATCTATATTTAAGTGAGTTTCAACAACATCTCTTGTTGTTCCAGCAATTTCAGAAACTATCGCGACTTCTCTATTCGACAAATTATTTAATAAACTAGATTTACCAGCATTAGGTGGTCCTAGAATAGCAATTTTAAATCCTTCACGAATTATTTCTCCAATTTTTTGATCATTTAAGATTTTATTAATTTCACTAATTACATCTGAAGAATCATTTTTAATTCTTTCAAAATTTTCTTTAGGAAGATCTTCATCCGGAAAGTCTATTTTGGCTTCCACAAAGGACAAAAGTTTTAATAGTTTTTCTCTAATCTGGTTAAACTTATCTGACGAGTTGCCTTTCATTATCTTTATAGCTTGCAATCTTTGAATTTCAGTTTCAGCAGAAATAAGATCAGCTATACTCTCGGCTTTTAACAAATTTATTTTGCCATTTTGAAAAGCAAGCTTTGTAAATTCTCCAGGGCCGGCAAGTCTACAATTCTCGATTTTAGCTATCTCATTTTGAACAGCCAAAATTACAGCTTTCCCGCCATGAATATGAATCTCAGCCATATCTTCGCCTGTGTAGCTCTGAGGCCCAGGAAACCACAAAATTATTCCTTCATCAATTAACTCAGAGGTATTAATGTTGTATATTCTACGGAGTGTTGCAATCCTTGCTTTAGGCAATTTACCGCCTGTTAAAGATTTAATTACTTTAGAAGTGTCTTCACCAGAAATTCTTATTATAGCAATCCCCGATACACCAGGCCCAGTTGATAAAGCATAGATGGTCATAAAAATATTTAATTATATATTTTTTCTAAGGAAGAAAAAAATTCATTAGAAAAACTTGTCTTATCAAAAAGTGGTGTTTTTAGAGCATTTTTAAAAATGTCTTTTCTCAAGTCCATTAGCATTTGTGGTTTTTGTGCTAAAGTTACAGCTTTATCAATATAATCCTCTTTATTCTTACCAATCAAATTTAATAAGTTTAAATTTTTAATAATCGAAGACCCACATCGTGAACTAAAATTATTTCCATCCATTACTATTACAGGTACGTTCATCCAAATTGACTCAAAAGTAGTCGTAACACCATTCCATGGAAACGTATCTAAAGCTAAATCTATTAGTTTATATTTCTCTAGATGGTCATTAAAATTTTTACTATAATTCAAAAAAACGACTGAATTTTGTACCCCATATTTTTCAAATTTGCTTTTAATAACAGCTGGTGACATTGCTTGTGAAGTTTTTAAAAATAATCTCGAATTTTCTACCTCTTTTAATATAGAAGCCCATACTTTAATAACTTCGTCGTTAATTTTTAAAAAATTATTAAATGAACCAAAAGAAATAAAATTATTTTTTTGAAAAGGCATTTCATTTTCTGATCTTTTAAAATTATAACCTGAGTGACAATTCCAGATAGTTGGTAAGTAAATTATTTTCTCAGAATAAAGACTTTCCTCTTCAGGATTAACCTGATTTCTATCAACAATTAAATAGTCTATTTCATCTAATCCTGTTGTATTAGTATATCCACACCACAAAATTTGTATTGGTGCTAAACGATTTTTAAATAAATTTAATCTATGATTTCCTGAAAAACCATTAAGATCTATTATTATATCAATCTCATCTTTTCTGATGATGTTAATAACCTCTTTATCGCTAAGTTTTTCGATGTGCAAAGTTTTAAAAACATATTTTTCAAACTCTTTGGTTGTTTCGTCATCCTTTTTATTATGATTGTGATAAAGGTGAATAGCAAACTTTTCTTTATCATAGACAGTAATAGCTGATCTTAAAAAATATGTAATAGAGTGCTTAGATTTAATGTCAGATGATATAAATCCTAAATTGATCTTCTTATTTTTTTTAGTTTTTAGATCTACCAATTCTTCAGAAGGATATTTAACCAATTTCTCATTTATTTTCACAGCATTTTTTAGAAATTCCGATTGAGACCAATCATAAAGATAATTGTTAAATAAATTATAACTTGCAATCGCATCTCCGTGGGGATCCAATTTAGCGATTTTTTCAAGGCATTTTATAACATTTCTTAAGTCTAACGTTCGTTTAAATACTTTAAAAATTGCTTTCAATAATTTCAAGTTATTTTCAAATAAATTTTTATTTTCTTGATAAATGTTATTTATTTCATCAAAAAAATTTTGCTCTAAAAATCTTTCATTTTTTACAAATTCAGTTTCGAAAAGAATAACCGATGCATTTATAAAATTTTTAATTGGTTCTACTAATTTAGTTTTATCTATCTCTTTCTGATAAGATTTTCTAAAGTCATCAACAGCAAGTTTGACAGACTCACTTGAATTACTTTTCATCAATCTACAAACACCTTTTAAATTTAACAATCCAGCAGTTCTCTGATTTTCAGTGAGTTTATTCTCAATAATTGAAATTATTGTAGAGTATTTTTTTTCCTTGAATAGTTCCAAAAAGTTAACGGTTTGACTGCTCATAATATGGAAATATATTATAAGATATTACATTGTAAACTTTTAAAAAATATTTACAGCTTGGGTGATAATATTCAATACTATAACCAATTTAAATTAATTTTAAGATGGTTTGTTCATAGAATTGAAGAATTCTGAATTGTTTTTTGTATCTTTTAACTTTGAACTTATAAATTCAATGGCGTCCATGGTGCCCATTGGTGCAATTATTCTTCTCAAAACATTCATTTTTTGAAGATCATTCTTTTCAAAAAGCAGTTCTTCTCTTCTTGTTCCCGATTTAGTAATATCAATTGCAGGATATATTCTTTTATCTGCGATCTTTCTATCTAATACTGTCTCGCTATTACCTGTGCCTTTAAATTCCTCAAAAATTACCTCATCCATTCTGCTACCTGTATCAATTAATGCGGTAGATATTATTGTTAAAGATCCCCCCTCTTCAATATTTCTAGCTGCACCAAAAAATCTTTTTGGTCTTTGAAGAGCATTGGCGTCTACACCTCCAGTTAATACTTTTCCTGAGCTTGGTATTACCGCATTATATGCTCTTCCCAGTCTTGTGATTGAGTCTAATAGTATAACAACATCTTTTTTATGCTCCGTTAATCTTTTTGCTTTTTCAATAACCATTTCAGCAACAGCAACATGGCGTTGCGCCGGTTCATCAAAAGTTGAGCTAATAACCTCTCCTTTAACAGTTCTTTGCATATCGGTTACTTCCTCAGGTCTTTCATCAATAAGCAAAACAATTAAGTAACACTCAGGATAGTTTTTGGCGATTGAATTAGCTATGCTTTGCAAGATCATTGTTTTTCCAGCTTTAGGTGGTGAAATAATTATCGATCTTTGACCTTTACCAATAGGGCTAACTAAATCTATCAATCTAGGAGTTAAATCTTGTTTTTTATCTGGTTTTGTAACTTCAACCTCCATAATTAATTGCTTATCAGGATAAAGTGGTGTTAGGTTATCAAATGCTATTTTGTGCCTAGATTTCTCAGGCTCCTCAAAATTGATCTTGCTAACCTGAAGTAAAGCGAAATATCTTTCGCCTTCTTTTGGTGCTCTAACTGGTCCTTCTATAGTATCACCAGTTCTTAATCCAAATTTTCTGATCTGACTTGGGCTTACGTAAATATCGTCAGGTCCCGGAAGATAATTTGACTCCATTGCTCTCAGAAAACCAAAACCGTCTTGCAATAACTGTAGGACTCCAGCTCCAGTAATTTCCTCTTTTTCTGCAACTTTTTTTAAAATAGCAAAAAGTATCTCTTGTTTCCTTAACGTACTGGCATTTTCTATACCCAATTCTTCTGCTTGGGTTATTAGCTGTTCTGACGATTTAAGTTTTAGTTCTTGTATGTTCATGAGTAAATTATTAAGGACTTAATAACAGATTAAATATATATACTAATTTAAATTATTCAACCCTAGATAGGTTTGAAAATAACTATAAAAATGATCAAAATAAGCAATAATGTGGGAATTTCATTAATGTATCGGTAATATTTAGAGGAGTGTTTATTAATATTGAATTTGAATTGGGCTAAAATTCTTCCTAAATAAAAGTGATACAAGGTTAGGGAGGTAACAAAAATAAGTTTTAAAATCATCCACTTTTGACCTAATTGCTGAAAACCTATTTCGTGTATTAGTATCAATCCAAATATCCAAGAAAGAGCCATTGCTGGGGTCATGATATAGAAAAAAAGTTTTTTTTCCATAACTTTAAATACTTCTGTCACTTGAAGGTTATTATTATTTTCTGAATGATAAACAAAAATTCGTGGGAGATATAAAAGACCTGCCATCCAAGAAATAACCGCTATTAAGTGTAAAGATTTGAAAAGCAAATAAGTATTCATAAATTAGAGGCTTTTTTGAACTAATGATTTTAGTAAAGCTATATGATCATCACTATCGTTTAAACATGGCACCATATCAAAATTTTCACCGCCAGACTCTAAGAAAGTTTCTTTACCTTGAATAAGAATTTCCTCTAAAGTTTCAACACAGTCTGAGGAAAAACCAGGACATATTGCAAGAACGTTCTTTTTGCCTAGGCCAGGTAATTTTTCTAATGTTTTGTCTGTGTAAGGCTCAAGCCATTTTTGAGGACCAAATCTTGATTGAAAAGTTGTTTGAAGTTCAATGGAGTTAAACTTTTCTGAAATAAGTCTGGAAGTTTTTTGGCAATAACAATGATATGGATCTCCTTTATCAAAATATTTCTGTGGTATACCGTGGTAAGATGCCAAAATTAAATCTGGCTTCCAATTTATTTCTTTTATCTTTTTATTAAGTGAATTTACCAAAGCATCTATATATTGCGGGTGGGATTCATAATGAGGAATTATTTTTATGGACGGTTGCCATCTCATTTTCATTAGTGTTCTATAAACTTCGTCACAAACGGTTGCTGTGGTTGCTGCAGCATATTGAGGATACAGTGGCAGTATAACCAAATTTTCACAGCCTTTATCATGCAAATCTTTTATTTTACCTCTAATACTTGGATTTCCATATCTCATAGCGAAATCTACAATTATATTTTCTTGAGATATTAAGTTTGATAATTTATTTGCCTGTTGTCGAGTATAGTAAAGCAATGGAGAGATGTTTTCTTTTTTCATCCAAATTTCTTTATATGCTTTGGCGGTTTTGGAGGGTCTCAAATTTAATATAAAAATATTTAGTATGATTTGCCAGAGTACAGGATTTACTTCTATCACTCTTCTATCAGACAGAAACTCTTTTAAATATTTTCTTATGTCCAGCCAACTCGTTGAGTCAGGCGTTCCTAAATTAATTATTAAAACTCCAGTTTTGCCAAAGTTAATTTTTGGGTGTTTTTTACTATTTTCCATCTAATAATTTTTTACCGTTTTTACTAAATAGTCCATCATTTCTGGATCTGTTTCAGGTAAAACTCCATGCCCTAAGTTAAATATATAAGGGTGATCTTTAAAAATATCTAAATATCTTTTTGCCTCTTTCTTTAATTTTTCTTTATCGGTTAGTAAAATTTTGGGGTCCATTCCTCCTTGTACTGGAATTTTAATATTTCTTAAGATTTCCTTGGGATCCGCCTCATAATCAATACAGATAGCATCAGGTTTAACATTTTCACAGTAATCTTTATATTTTTTTATACCTTTAGGAAAACATATGACTGGAATGTTTAAAGATTTTGTGTATTCAACTAAATTAATACTCGGTTCATAAACATAATTTGGTAAATCTTTCTCATTTAATAACCCAGCCCAACTATCAAAAATTTGAATAATTTGTGCACCGTTTTCAACTTGATACTTGATGTGCACCTTTAAAAACTTTTCAATTATTTTTAATGTTTTGTCTATTAGATTTTTATCTTTAAAAAAGTCTTTTCTTAATCCAGATTTTGGAGATTTTTGATTTATCATGTAAACCAAAAGAGTCCATGGAGCACCAACAAAACCTATGGTGTTCTTATTTTTAGTAAGTTCACTATTTTTAATTAAATTTACTAATTTATAAACTGGTCTAAGTTTTTCCACAAAATCAATTTCATTTAATATCAAAACATTATCTAAGTTTAAATCTCCTAAAATAGGACCAATTCCTTTTTTAAACTCCACTTTTTGATTCAGTCCATATGGAAGCATTAAAATATCTGAAAAAATTATAGCAGCATCTAAATCAAATCTTCTTAAAGGTTGTAAAGTTATCTCTGCTGATAATACTTCATTAAGACATAATCTTATAAAATTAGGATTTTCGCTCCTAATTTTTCGAAATTCTGGAAGATATCTACCAGCTTGTCTCATAATCCAAATAGGCTTTATTGCTGTATCATTATTTTTTAAAACTTTATAAATTGGAGTCATATATAAATTATATATTATAAGATTGTAGTATTATTAGGGAATGTGAATAATGGTAACTATATTTTATTAACATTTTATCAACTATTTATTCTTTAATTTATTATTATTTAATAAGTAATTCATAAATTACTTAATCATTTGTATATTTGTTTTCCACTTAATAAATAATGTGGATAAAACCCTTATTTTACAAGCTATTTTAAATAAAAAATAAATTTGTTTAATCTTATTAAAATATTACAAAGATATTAACAAAATATACATGATTAATACTTATCAAATATTCTTAATTTCTGATTCTACAGGTGAGACTTTGGATAGAATTTTTTTATCTTTAAAGGCGCAGTTTAAAAATATTGATTATAAAGTTAATTCATACTCTTTTACTAGAACCGAAAATCAAATATCTAAGATTCTTGACCTAGCTGAGGAAGAAAAAAATTCAATAATTTTATATACAATTGTAGACAACAATTTAGCTAAAAGTTTAGCCAACGCATGCAACAAAAAAGGAATACCCTGTTTTGGAGTTTTGGGAAGCCTGATATTAAGTTTTTCAAAATTATTTAATCAAAAAGCATCTCATGAACCTAGCGGGCAACATGTTTTAGATGAAGAATATTACAACAGAATTGAAGCTATTCAATATACGATGAATCATGATGACGGTAATTTGCTATTAGATGTTGAAAAATCTAATATAATCTTATTAGGTGTTAGCAGAACAAGCAAAACACCTACATCCATATACTTAGCAAATAAAGGTTATAAAACAGCGAATATACCTTTGGTTAATCAAAACTCCATCCCTAAAATCTTAAGAGAAAACCCACAGAGTTTTTGTGTCGTGGGTTTAACAGCTGAGGCCGAGAGACTAGTTGATATAAGAAAGAATCGCATTAACTCGTTGAAAGATGGAAAAAATCAAGATTATACTAATTTAGATAAAATTAAAAAAGAGGTTGAGGACGCGAAAAATACTTTTAGAAAATATAAGTGGCCAACTATAGATGTTACAAGGAAATCTGTTGAAGAAACAGCTGCATCTATAATCAAAATTTATGAAATTTTTTTAAGCAAAAGAAATGGATAAAAAAATAATATTAGCATCAAAAAGCAAAGTAAGAAAACAAATTTTGGATAAAAACAATATTTCTAATATTGTAAAACCCTCAAATGTTGATGAGGATATTATTAAAACAAGTTTAATGAATGAAAAAGCTAGCCCAGAGATTATCTCAAAAAATCTTGCAGAAGTGAAAGCAAACAAAATTAGCATGAAGTATCCTGATCAACTAGTATTAGGTGCAGATAGTGTTATAGACTTAAAAGGAACACTAATATCAAAACCAGAAAATAGAAAAACTGCATTAGAAATTTTAAAGAGACTGAACGGAAAGGCTCATTATTTGATAAGCTCTGTCTGTATATCTAAAAACGGAATGATGATTTGGAACTACACTGATAAAGCCAAATTAACTATGAAAAATTTTACCGAGGAAGAATTGGAAAAATATTTAACCAAAATATCGGATGAAGATCTTTATGCTTATAATGTTTACCAAATTGAGAGTGTCGGCAAACATTTATTTAAAAGGATTGAAGGTGATGAAGAAACAATTATGGGTTTGCCAATAAAAAAAATTAAAGAATATTTGAAAATACAAGGAAATTGACATGAAAAAATTTTTAGTTATCGGGAATCCAATTGATCATTCTTTGTCTCCCAAACTTCACAACCATTGGTTAAAACAATATAATATTGATGCTATATATGATAAAATCAAACTTGAGAGTAGTGAAATAAAAAGTTTTATACTAGATATAAGAAAGCAAAAAATAGCCGGTTGCAATGTGACTGTCCCTTTCAAAAAAACAGTTATACCTTTTTTAGATAAATTGAGCCCAGAAGCAGAACACACCCAATCAGTTAACACAATTACTTATAGCAATGGTGATCTAATTGGACACAATACGGATATAGCTGGCTTTGAATCTGCAATAAAAAAATTAAATTTTAATATGAAGGACAAGAAAGTTTTAATTTTGGGGGCTGGAGGCGTAGTTCCCTCAATAATTTTTGCTTTAAAAAATATGCATGTTGAAGAGATAACAATTAGCAACAGAACTAAGGAGAAGGCAGAAAATTTGAGAATTTTATTTGATAAACTTAAAATTTTAGAATGGGGAAATATGACCGATTTTCACATGCTAATTAATGCTACAAGTCTTGGTTTAAATAATGAAACAATAAACTTAGATTTCTCAAAGCTTGGAAATGATAAATTATTTTATGACGTTATTTATAATCCTCATGAAACTCATTTTTTGAAAATAGGAAAGCAATTGGGATATAAGACAGAAAATGGAAAAACTATGTTTGTTTACCAAGCTCAAGAAGCATTTAAATTATGGCACAAAATAGAACCAAAAGTTAATGCAGACACATTTATGCTTTTAGATAATGATTAAAATTGGAATTTTAGGAGATATCGGATCTGGAAAAAGTTTTATAGCAAAATCATTTGGTTACCCAGTATTTAATGCTGATAATGAGGTGACCAAAATATATCAAAAAAACAAGATTTGTTTTACAAAATTAAAAAGAAAATTACCAAAATATATTAAGAAATTTCCGATAGATAAAACCGAATTAACAAATGCAATTTTAAGCGATAAGAACAATATAAAAAAAATCATCAAAATAGTTCATCCACTTGTTAGAAAAAAAATGAATCTGTTTCTTTTAAAAAATAAAAAGAGAAGGTTAGTAATTCTAGATATTCCTTTATTGTTAGAGAATAAAATAGAACATAAAAATATGATTTTAGTCTTCGTTGATGCAAAAAAAATAGATATTACAAGAAGATTGAGTAAGAGAAAGGGTTTTAACAGCAAAATTTTAAAAAGATTTAAAGAAATTCAACTCCCACTTGATTATAAAAAAAGAAAATCTAAATATATTATTAAGAATTTTTATACTAAAAAAATAGTAAGAAAAAATGTCAAAAATTTTTTAGGGAAGATTTTAAAATGAGAGAAATTGTTTTAGACACCGAAACTACCGGCATCTCTGTTAAGGACGGTCATAGAATTGTTGAAATAGGTTGTATTGAACTTGATAATTTGATTCCAACTAAGAACAAATTTCATTGTTATTTAAATCCAGAGAGAAAAGTCTCTGAGAAAGCTTTTGAGGTCCATGGTTATACTGATGAGTTCCTATCAAAACAGAAAAAGTTTTCAGAAATTATGGATGAATTTTTAAAATTTATAAAAGACAAAAGACTAATTATTCATAATGCTGAATTTGATTTATCTCACTTAAATAATGAACTAAAAATTTTGGGAAAAGAAAATATTAATAATGAAATAGTAGATACATTAATCTTAGCTCGAGATAAATTTCCAGGATCTCCCTCAAATTTAGATGCTTTATGCAAAAGATATAGAATAGATAATTCGAGACGAATTAAGCATACTGCTTTAGTAGACTGCGATCTATTGGCTAAAGTTTATATAAATTTAATAGATCAAAAGGAACCTACTTTAGATTTTAGTATTAAAGAAATGGTTGACAATGAAGAGAACAATAAAAAGATAAATTATTTTAAAAAAGTTATAAAACCAACTCAAGAGGAACTTGATAACCATATTCGTTACCTCAAAACACAAATTAAAAAAAATTTTTTCAATTAAAATTTTTTTTATATAATTCCTCGAAATCCACCTTTTTTTCAACCTTAATTGCTGGGTAACCGGAGTTATGAAGTAAGTTTACTAATGTTTTTTCTATCTCAGGAAAAATTTCTTTTTGAACCTCAACTAAAACAATTTTTTCTAAAATCTTTTTTTCTTTTAGATTTTCATCGACTTGCACAACAGATGTGTATACGAATTCAAAAATTGATTTTTTTACGTTTTCTTCTTTATCATGAAACCTTATGGAGGTATCGATTTCTATTAATCTACTCTTTATTGCTTTTGACTCTATATTAATTCCTAACTGATAACGAGAAATGTTATCTTTTACATACATATATGTTTCGGCATCTGGTGTTTCGCTTGACATATCTTTGATGTATTTAGCTAAAATTTTATAATTTTTTGTCATCTTCTTTTTCTAAATCTTGATATTCACCATCAATAAATTCCTCTTTTTTATTTTTCTTAACTTGAACTTTAGATGATAGTATTTTTAAAATAAGGTTTCTAGTTAAGGGAAATATCAAAAGAAAACCAATTATATCTGTTACGAAGCCGGGGATAATTAGCAACATAGCGGCGACAGTAATAGCCGCACCTGATATTATTTCATAAATGGGCGATTCATTTTTAACCAATTGCGTTAAACCAGACCTTAAGGTGTTTATACCTTCGTATCTGGCATAGAATACTCCAAGAATTGCAGTTACAAATATCAATGTAATTGTCGTTAAAGCTCCAATTTGAGACCCAATTTTTATTAATAGGTATATTTCAATAATTGGGACAAGTATTATTGCAGTAAGAACTGAGTTCATTTGTCTTTAATTTAATTGCTAGTTGAAATTATTCAACATAGTAATTACAATTAGTCAATGAATTATAGTTTTGAATATATAGACATCATCCTTTTGGCAATGATAGCGGGCTTTATCTTTTTAAGATTGAGAGGAATTTTAGGCAAGAGAACAGGATTTGAAGGTAAAGTTAATCCACAATTTGAGAAGATTTTAAAAGAAGCTCAGGCAGAAAATTCAGTTAAAGTTAAAGAAAATTTTGATGAAGAAGCTCAGAAAGAATTTTTAAAAGGCGCCAAAATTGCTTATGAAACAATAATTACTGACTTTAGTGATCAAGATAATAAAATTACTAACAGCAAACCTTTATTAAGTGAAAAAATTTATTCTCAATTTAAAGCTGCTTTAATTGATAGAAGTAAAAGAGGTCATTCTGCTGAGATAACTTTTATTGGTATCAATTCAGCAAAAATAAAAGAACACAACAAAATCGGTTCTATTTTAAAAGTTACAGTAGATTTTGTTGCCGAAGTCATAACCTGTATTAGAGATAAAGAAAAAAAAATAGTTTCAGGCGATCCAGAGACAATTAAAAAGATTTACGATACCTGGGTATTCTCCAGAGATACAAAATCGAATAATCCAAATTGGCAACTAGTAGATACTTTAACTTAATTGATTACAAAAATTTCTAAGAAAGATAAAAAGATTTGGGAAGAATTTTTAACTAAAAAAGAACCTTTACCAAATAAAGATACAGTATTCTCTGAAAAAAAAACTTTAAAAGTTAAAACTTTTGATTTTCATGGCTTTTCTTTAGATGAAGCAAATACAACTATAAATAAACTAATTAAGGACTCTTACAAAAACGGGGTAAGGAAATTAATTATCGTTACAGGTAAAGGCATTCACTCAGATAATGAAAAAAATCCTTACTCTTCAAAAGATCTTGGTATTCTAAAATATTCTATGCCGGAATACATAAAGAATAACCCAGAATTAATGATATTAATTAATGAAATAAAAGATGCTAGTATTAAGGATGGAGGAAGTGGTTCATTTTATATTTTTCTTAAAAATAATTTAAAAAAATAATAATTTTGCTGGTCAAGTAAAAATTAAGAAATTTAGAAAGAATTTAAAACAAAATTAGAGAATTAGAATCTTTAACTTTTAAAGAATAAATTTTGATAAATCGGTATCTTTAACCAGATTATCCAAATTTTTGTTTATATAGTCTTTATCAATAGTAATTTTTTCACCGGATCTATCAGTTGCGGTAAAGCTGATTTCATCTAAAATTTTTTCAATAATTGTGTGTAATCTTCTTGCTCCAATATTTTCAACCGTCGCATTAACTTCTGATGCAATATTGGCTATTGCATCTATACCATCCTCAGAAAATTCTAATTCAACATTTTCAGTTTTTAAAAGTGCAACATATTGCTTAATCAAACTGTAATCTGGTTCTTTTAAAATTCTTTTAAAATCCTCACTTGTTAAAGCTTCCAATTCAACTCTTATTGGTAATCGTCCTTGTAATTCAGGTAATAAATCTGACGGTTTAGCGAGTTGAAATGCACCAGAGGCAATAAATAAAATATGATCTGTTTTGATTGGACCATATTTGGTATTTACTGTAGTTCCCTCTATTAAGGGCAATAAGTCTCTTTGTACACCCTCTCTTGAGACATCACCGCCAACTCTATCTGTTCTTCCAGAAATTTTGTCAATTTCATCTAAAAAGACTATACCATTATTTTCAGTTGAAATTTTTGCAGCTTTAATAATTTTATCCTGCTCAATCAATTTATCAGACTCATCATTTATTAAAATTTCATGAGATTCTTTTACGGTCATTTTTTTCTTTTTTTCTTTGGCACCCATAGATTTTCCAAGCATTTCACCAATATTAATCATACCAACATTAGCTCCCGGCATTCCTGGTATCTCAAATGAGGTAGAATTAGATCCTGTGTCATTAACGGCAATTTCAATTTCATTGTCGTCTAAATCACCATTTCTTAATCTTTGTCTGAAACTTTCTCTAGTGGCTGCGCTCGCTTTCTTTCCAACTAAAGCATCTAAAACTTTCTCTTCAGCAAGTTTCTGTGCTTTCGTTTTTACTTCTTTTCTTTTTTTTATTTTTTCCATTGAAATAGCTATTTCAACTAAATCTCTTACTATTTGTTCTACATCTCTTCCTACATAACCTACTTCTGTAAATCTTGTTGCTTCAACTTTAACAAAAGGAGCTTCGGCTAGTTTTGATAATCTTCTTGATATTTCAGTTTTTCCTACGCCAGTTGGACCAATCATTAGAATATTTTTTGGTAAAACCTCATTTTTCATTTCTCCTTTCAGAGCTTGTCTTCTCCATCTATTTCTTAGTGCAACAGCAACGGCTTTTTTTGCTTTATTCTGTCCAACAACAAACCTATCTAATTCAGACACTATTTCTCTTGGTGAAAGAGAACTACCTAAAAACTCTTCTTTAGAGCCAATTTTATCTTCTGGGTGTAGCCGTGTGACGTTAGATTTATCCATTATATCTTTTCAATTTTGACATTATTATTTGTAAAAACACAAATTTCTGCCGCAACCTCAATTGCTTTTTTTGCAACTTGTTCAGCATTCATTTCTGTTCCAATTAAAACTTTCCCTGCTGCTAGCGCATAGTTTCCCCCAGAACCAATCCCAATTACATCTCCCTCAGGCTCCAAAACATCTCCTGTACCTGAGATTATATAGCTGTTTTCTTTGTCACCAATTGCCATTAGTGCTTCGAGTCTTCTTAAATATTTATCTGTTCGCCAATCTTTTGCTAACTCTACTGCTGCTCTAGACAAATTTCCTGCATGTTTTTCTAATTTGGCTTCTAGTCTTTCAAACAAAGTTAAAGCATCTGCTGTAGATCCTGCAAATCCTGCAACTACACCCCTTTTATCAATTCTTCTTACTTTTGACGCGGTGCTTTTAACGACTGTATTTCCCATACTTACTTGTCCATCACCTGCAACCACCACTTCATTGTTTTTTCTTACTAATACTATCGTTGTCATAGCTTATAAATGGATACTAAATTTAATACTTCAAGCCCAAGTTTAGTATTATTGCCATAATTGAATAATATATGTATACCTCTTTTTAATTATGAAGCGTAAAGGCAAAATTAGTCGAAAAACTAAAGAGACCAGCATCAGTGTTGATTTGAATATTGACGGGAAAGGTAAATATAAAATTGATACAGGTATAGGTTTCTTAAATCACATGCTAGAACAGTTATCTAAACATTCCTCCATTGACATGATTATAAAAGCAAAAGGAGATACTCATATAGATCTTCATCACACCACTGAGGATACTGGTATTGCGATAGGCGATGCTCTTAAGAAAGCTTTGAAAAAATCTGTTGGTATAAGAAGATATGCTCATGCAATGATACCTATGGATGAAACCTTATCTCGTGTAGCACTTGATATCTCTAATAGACCTTATTTGATTTGGAACGTTAATCTTAAAGTAGAAAAACTTGGAGAAATGGATACAGAACTTTTTAAAGAGTGGTTTCAAGCATTTTCACAAGCAGCTGGAATCACTTTACACGTTGAAAATATTTACGGTGATAATAGTCATCATATTATTGAGTCTTGTTTTAAAGGTTTGGCAAGATCATTAAGAACAGCATTAGAGATAGATCCAAGGAATAAAAAAACAATTCCTTCTACAAAAGGTTCTTTATAAGTTTAATGAAAGTCACAATTGTTGATTATAATTCGGGCAATATTAGCTCGGTGATTAATTCATTCGAGGAGGTAGCCAAAGATAAAGTAAATATTGAAGTAACTTCAAATTTAGACAAGATTAAATCAAGTGATAAATTAGTTTTACCAGGCCAAGGCTCATTTAAAAGCTGTGTAGATGCTTTAAATAATATCAGTGGTTTAATAGATACACTAAATGAATATATAATTAATAAAAAAAAACCATTACTTGGTATTTGTGTAGGTTTACAAATGTTTGCAGATGTTGGGCATGAAGAAGCTGAAACGAAAGGTTTAGGTTGGATATCTGGAAAAGTTTCAAAAATAGACAATCAAAATGGAAAATATAAACTTCCTCATATTGGATGGAATCAAATAAATATTGTCAAAGATAGTAAAATTTTTAAAAGTATAGAAAATAATTCTCATATGTATTTTGTGCACAGTTATGAATTTATACCAGATGATAAGAGTGTGATTGCAGCAACAACAAATTATAGCTCAAATATTGTTTGTTCGATTGAAAAAGATAATATTTTTGGAACTCAGTTTCATCCAGAAAAAAGTGATACGGTGGGATTACAGCTTATTAAAAATTTTATAAAGTTATAAAAAAATGAAAAATATTGATTTATCATCCTATAGTGGACAAAAAATTCCAGTTTTGATGAAAAAAGCAGATGAATTATTCAAAGAGGGTCTTGAGGGTAAAATTCATGCACATAAAATTTACAATACAATTTTAGATCAAATTCCCATTCAATATGATGGAAACAACTTCCATGTTTTAAGAGGAATTTTGAGGCAAAGGATTTGGAACTGTGAGAGAAATTTTTTCTGGAATGAAAAGTTTTTTTCACAATCTGGGCAAGATAGAATTTTAAAAAATCATTTTTTTAAAAATAAAAAAAAAGGTTTTTTTGTTGAAATAGGTGCTTTTGATGGAGTAGAGGGCAGTAATTGCTTATATTTTGAGAATAATCAAGCCTGGAGTGGAATTGCAGTAGAGCCATCTAAAACTCAATTTTCTAAATTAAAGAAGAACAGAAAATGTAGTGTATTAAATCATGCAATCAGTTCCTCTGAAAAAGAAGTCGAATTTTATGAAGTACATCAAGGGCTTGCTCAAATGAGTGGAATAAATGATATTAATTATTCTACTAAAGATATAGTTGAAAAAGATATTAAAAGCAAAATAAACAAATATAAACTTAAAACTACAACATTTAATAAAATTATTCCTTTCGACAAAATTATAGATTATTTGTCCATTGATATTGAGGGTGGTGAGTTGGAGGTTTTAAAAACGATTGATTTCACAAAATATGTTATTAAGGTAATTTCTGTTGAAAATAACAATCCTGAAAAAATTAATTTTAATTCTTTTTTTAAAGAAAAAAACTTTTCTTTTTTTGATAGAATAGGAGTTGACGAAATTTTTTTTAATAACAAGTTCTTCAAACTAGATTAAATAAAAATTGAAATAATGAAGATTTTTCCTGCAATAGATATTAAGGACAAAAGGTGCGTGAGACTAGTCAAAGGAGAATTTGACAATAAAACCGAATATAAAATGTCACCACTTGAACAAGCCGAAAAATATAAAGACCATGGTTTCGAGAATTTACACATCATCGATCTAGATGGAGCTTTAACTGGAGAAACTGTTAATCTAGATGTTATTGAGAACATAGTTAGTAAATATGATTTAAAGGTTGAAGTAGGTGGTGGCATTAGAAATCTTAACAGTATTAAAAAATACATAGAGGTTGGTGCCGAGAAAGTTATCCTTGGAAGTGCTGCTATAAAAGAAAAAAGCTTTTTGAAAGAAGCTTGTGAAATATTTAAAGATAAAATCGCCCTTGGCTTAGATGCAAAAAATGGATATTTGTTAGTATCTGGATGGAAGGAGAATTCAAATAAATTGACATTAGATTATTTAAAGGAAGTAAATAACTATGGTTTTAGTAGATTGATTTATACTGATATAAATAGAGATGGCATGAAACAAAGTCCAAATTTTGAAGAAACATCTAATGTTTCAAATATTTCAAACTGTCCAGTAATTATATCCGGTGGAGTTTCATCAATAGATGATATTAAGAAAGCTAAAACTTTAAAAAATGTTGAGGGTATTATAATTGGGAAAGCAATTTATGATGGAGATATTAAATTGAGTGATCTAGCCAAGGAATTAATTTGAATGAATTCATTTGATTATTTAAGTCTTTATTTAATCGTAATAATATTGTGTTTTGTTAGTGTAAATTATCTTTACAGAATATATTTTTAAAAATGTTGAAAAATAGAATAATTCCTTGTTTGGATGTAAAAAATGGCCGTGTTGTCAAAGGTATTAACTTTGTAAATTTAAAGGATGCAGGAGATCCTGTTGAACAGGCTAAAATTTATAGCGACGGTGGAGCAGATGAAATTTGTTTTCTAGACATAACAGCATCAAATGAAAATAGAGATATAATTTATGATGTTGTAAAAAGAACTTCCAAGAAATGCTTTGTACCTTTAACTGTGGGCGGTGGAATTAGAAGTGTAGAGGACATAAATAAATTACTTAGCTGTGGTGCAGATAAAGTTTCAATAAATACAGCAGCTGTTGAAAATTCAAAAGTAGTTATTGAGAGTTCAAAAAAGTTTGGATCCCAATGCATTGTTGTAGCAATTGATGCTAAAAAAAATGGAGATAAATGGGAAGTCTTTACACATGGGGGAAGGAACAATAGTGGAATCGATGCATTAGATTATGCAAAAAAAATGGAGGAGAATGGTGCAGGAGAATTATTAGTAACCTCAATGGATAAAGATGGAACACAAGAGGGCTATGATATTGATTTAATGACTAAAATTGCATCAAGAGTAAATATACCTTTAATAGCATCTGGTGGAGTTGGAAATTTAGATCATTTAGTAGATGGTATAAGATATGGTAATGCAAGTGCTGTTTTGGCAGCTTCTATATTTCACTATGGGAAATACTCTGTAAAAGAGGCTAAGGAATATTTGGACTTAAAAGGAGTTCCTGTTAGAATTTAATATGTTAAGCACATTAGAAAATTTATTTAAACTTGCACGTGAAAGAAAAGAAAAACCAGTTGATGGTTCTTATACAAATAAATTATTATCTAACAAATCTTTAAGTAAATCAAAAGTTTTAGAGGAAATAAATGAGTTAATTGATGCCGTAGAGAAAGACACCAATAAAATTCACGAAGCTGCAGATGTATTTTATCATTTGATAATTTATCTCGAGGCGCATAATATTAAGATTGAGGATATAGAGAAGGAGTTAGGAAAAAGAAAAAAAATTAATGAGCAAGATTAAAATTGTTTTAGTCTTTTTAATTTGTTTTGGTATTTATAAAGGCTATGTAGCTTTTTCTGAATTTGAAATAGGAGTTTCCGATAGAATTACTGAGTTGGAAGAAAATGTTGATATTGAAAGACAAGGAGAAGTTATAGCTCTTATGATGTATTTGGGTGATCCTTTGGAATTAAAAGAACATTTATTAGTTGAAAAAGAATCTAAATGTTTAGACATGAAGCGGATAGCCGAGGAAACATCTTTTGCATATTATGAATGTGTTGTCGTTGATGCTAATTTAAAAGGTGGGAAAATAATTAGTGTAAATAAAGAACTAGAGATTCTATAATGACTTATGATGACAACAACATTTTTGCGAAAATTTTAAGAAATGAAATTCCTTGCAATAAAATTTATGAGGATGAGTTTGTCTTATCTTTTTACGATATTAACCCTCAAAAAAAAATTCACGTTCTTGTTATACCAAAAGGAAAATATGTAGACCTCGATGATTTTTCGGTAAATGCTTCATCCGAAGAGATGGTAGGATTGTTAAAAGGGATAAATAAAGTTGCGAAAAAGCTTAAAATTTCAGTTGATATAGGAAAAGGATATCGAGTATTAGCAAATATAAGTGAACATGGAGGCCAAGAAGTACCTCATCTACACTTTCATTTATTTGGAGGTGAAAGAGTTGGAAAGATGGTTGAGTGAGTAAAAACGTTGATAGAAACTATTTAGAAATACATTCATTGAATGATTTGGTTGAATCAAAAAATCCACCCAGTGAATATTTAGTTGAATTAATAGATCCACCTAATTTTCAGTTAAATAAATTTTTTTACAAGAATATCGGAAAACATCACAGTTGGAAAGATAGGTTACAATGGCAAGAAAATCAGTGGATCGATTTTACAACTAATAAAAATTTAAAAACTTTTGTTTTAAAAAAAAAAAAGGATCTTGTGGGATATTTTGAGCTCATTATGCATACAGAAAAAAATGAGGTTGAAATAGCTTATCTTGGATTATTAAAAGAATATCAGAACCAGAAGTTAGGATCTTATTTATTATCTACAGCAATAAAAAATTCTTTTTATTACAAACCTCATAGAGTTTGGGTTCATACTTGTTCTTTAGATCACAAAAATGCTTTAAATAATTATTTATCTAGAGGTATGAAAATTTTTATGAGGGAAACAATACAAATTTAAAAAAAATGAGTTTATTTAAAAAAATTAGAGATTTTTTAACTGTTAGAAATTATAGAAAAAAAAAGGATAGATTTATAGGCAATATAAACGATATAAGAGAGTTATTATTAAACCATCATCAATATTTATCTAAAGTAAACAGTAAAAATTCATTAAACTTATATGGAGGAAAAATATTTTCTCAAACAGATGAAGATGGGATTACCATAGAAATTATAAAAAGACTTAATTGTTTAAATAATGGAAGTTTTATCGAATTTGGGGTTGGTAACGGCACTGAGAATAACACTTTAATTCTAAAAGCATTAGGTTGGAGAGGTTTTTGGGTTGGTAATCAAGAATTAATTATTGACTATAAAAATTCTCAAAACTTTTCTTATCTAAAAAACTTCGTAAACTTATCTAATATTATTGACCTGATTCAAGAAGGTTTGAGTAAAATCAATAAAGCTCAAGTTGATGTTATATCTTTGGATCTTGATGGAAACGATTATTATTTTTTAGAAAAAATAATTGAAAACAAAATTAGACCAAAACTTTTCATTATTGAGTATAATGCTAAATTTCCACCACCGATAAAATGGAAAATTGCATACAATGACAATCACAAATGGAAAGGTGATGATTATTTTGGAGCATCTTTGTCTACATATAATGATTTTTTAGAAAATAAAGGATATAAATTGATATGTTGTAATGCTTATACTGGTGCAAATGCTTTTTTTATAAAAAAAGATTATGCTAATTTATTTAAGGAAGTTCCAGAAAAAATTGAAGATATATACATGAAACCAAGATATTTATTAAATAATAATATGGGATTTCCAAATTCTTTAAAAACTATAAATATGTTTTTTAATTCTTAGGTAAAAGAAAAAGATTCTTATTGATTTTTTGATTTATAGTAATCGAAGATAAATAAATAATGTTAAGATTTTGATATAAATCTACCGTTTGCCACCCTTTTAAATTCAGAGTTTTTTTATCAAAAAATAAGTTTATCTCATTTTCATTTTTATAAAACTTAAAAGCCAAAATATTCTTATCTGAGTAATAATTTTCTGATTTACTAATCTTATCTATCAGAAAATTTTTATCCAATATAAGATCAAGAGGAGTTTTTTTTAGAGGATATATATAATAACTAGAAATAGTTTTAATTACGATTGATATCCCGTTTGAGACTAAAATTTTTTTATTATTTAAATCATATTCACAAAAAATTTTTTTTGGATATTGTAGTGTGCATTTCCCTTTCTCAATTTTATCATTTATGTTTTGTTCAAAATTAAATGATATATTTTCTATAAAAGTCAGTCTCTTAATTATGTCATCTTTAGTGGACGCTGAACTCTCATTAACTAAAAAAAAAAATAGTATCAAAAAATAGTATTTTTTCATTTTAGAACATCACGCTTTCCAACATGATTAGCTTTACTCACAACTCCCTCTGCCTCCATCATGTCAATAATTCTTGCTGCTCGATTATATCCAATTTGTAATTTTCTTTGCAAAAAAGACGTCGAGGCTTTACCCTCTGACCTGATAATTTCGACAGCATTTTTGTATAATTCATCTTTATCCCCCTTATTTCCTGAATTCTCAACCATTTCCTTTTCATCAACAAAATTCAAAATCTCATCAATATAATCAGGTTCTGCCTGGGATCTTAAAAAATTATTAATTTTTTCAATTTCATTTTCAGAAACATAGGGCGCATGAATCCTTACTATTTTATTAGCAGATGACATAAAAAGCATGTCTCCCTTTCCTAATAATTGTTCAGCACCTTGTTCACCTAAAATAGTTCTACTATCTATTTTTGAGGTTACTTGAAATGAAATACGAGTTGGAAAATTAGCTTTAATGGTACCTGTAATAACATCAACACTTGGTCTTTGGGTTGCCATTATAATGTGTATTCCCGCTGCCCTAGCCATTTGTGATAATTTTTGAATATAGTTTTCTATTTCCTTACCAGCAACTAACATTAAGTCAGACATCTCATCTACAACAACTACGATATAAGGCATTGGAAGTTTATGTTTTAAGTTATATCCATCAATATTTCTTACACCCTCTTTTGTCATTAATCTGTATCTACTTTCCATTTCTTTAACTACCCAACCCAAAACTGAGGCTGCTTTTTTTGCTTCAGTAATTACTGGGCAAAGCAAATGAGGTACACCCTCGTAGGTCGAAAGTTCAAGCATTTTTGGATCAATCAAAATAAATTTACATCTATCAGGATGATGTCTATACAGTAACGAAAGTATAATTGTATTTATACAAACTGATTTTCCCGACCCTGTAGTACCTGCAATCAGTAAGTGGGGCATTGATGTTAGATCTCTTACTATTGGATCTCCAGATATATTTTTACCTAATGCGATAGGCAAATTTATGTCCTTTTTTTTAAAATCTGGATTATTGATAATTTCACTTAAATAAACATTTTCTCTCAGAGAGTTAGGTAACTCAATTCCAATTGTATTATTTCCTGGTACAGTAGATATTCTTGCAGATTCAGAACTTGTATTTCTTGCAATGTCATCAGAAAGATTCACTATTTTAGAAACTTTAATTCCAGCAGCAGGCTCAAACTCATTTAAAGTGACCACTGGTCCATGACTGATTTTTTTTATTTTACCTTTAACACCAAAATCTAAAAGGATTTTTTCTATAAAAGATGGATCTATAATATCGTTTTTGCTTAATTTAGACCTTTCATTTTTTTTTGGAGTTTTAAGTAATTCTAGGGAAGGTAATTTATATTTTGTTTTATTATTAGCGATAGTATTTTCAGCTTTTATGAATGGTAAGTCCTCTTGAATTAAACTTTTTATTTCTTCTTGAGGAATGTATTCTTTGATAATTTCATTTTTATTAGTATAGGTTTTTTCTTTTTGATTAAATACAGATCTAAATGATTTTTTAATTATCTCTAATAATCCTACAACATTAAAGTTCACACTTATCAAAAAAAAAATCAAGATAATTACAATTAACGCATAATAAGAAATTATTTCATTTGAGCTTATAAACGAATTTAAAAAAGTACTATTAAGATATTTACCAATAAAACCACCATTACCGTTGACATAAAGGTAAAACGAATCTTTATAAAAATAGCTAAAAAAAAGAGCACCGAAAGTAGAGTAGATAATTATAAAAAATAAGTTTTCTAAAAATATAAGAATTTCTTTTTTCCTAAAGATGTTAATCCCGGTTAAAGTAAATGTTATAGGTATTAAAAAAGCAATAAGGCCTAAAGATTGGAGAAAAAGATCTGAGGTATAACTTCCTCTAAAACCTAAATAATTTTTAATTTCAAAATTTTCAGGAAATATAAAATTTGGATCTTCTGGCGAATAAGATATTAGTGCTAAGAAAAGAAGGATACCTAAAAGTGTAATAATAATTCCAGAGATCTCAATTAATCTCTTAGTAATAAAAATTATTATTGAATTGCCAAGTTTTTTTATATCCATAGCAGATGAATCAAATATATATCTTTGTATCATCTAATTTTTGTTGTTAAAATTAAAATTTATTATGAATATATGTATTTTAGGTAATGGGTTGACAAGTTTAACGCTAGCTAAAAGTTTAGTTAATAAGGGGATATGTGTTGATATTATCTCTAACAAAAAAAAGGATAAGATTAATTATGATCGTACCATAG
>CACNLV010000004.1 GCA_902621345.1 uncultured Pelagibacteraceae bacterium
AAATTTCAAAAAAATTATTTATTAATTCCATAACTAAATTTTATATAACAAAAACTCCTCTTCTCCAGGATTAAAAAGAAATATTTTTTTCCATTTAATTTCATTCAATATAGACGAGGTTTTCTCACCAATACACATCAAATTTGTATTCATCCATAAAGTCTCCGTTTGATATATCTTTATAAAATTAAGAAAACTTGAAGCACTATTTTGTGAATAAACATAAACTATGTCAGGTATATTTTCTTTCAATTTGATTATAAACTTCTCATCAAATTTTTGATTATATTTTGCTCTATAATTAATAATTCTTTCTACAACAAAACCCTCTAAAGTTAACTGATGATCTAAGTCAACAGATACTGTTTCACCGCTGACATAAATAAGTTTTTTGTTTTTAGTGTCGTATGTCCTTAAAATTAATTCTTTTAAATTTGAAACATTTCCCTCTGCAGCAACTGTATTTTGAAAACCTAAATCACGAGCTTTTTTTTCTGTGACATTTCCCACACAAAAACACTTAATTTTTTTATCTATATTTTTTAAATCTAAATACTTAACAGCGTTTGCACTTGTGAAAATTATTCCCTCAAAATCAGAGAAATCAATTTTATCATAATTAATTTTTTCAATGTTAAGTAAAGGAAGGTGGGATATTTTATGACCTAACGATTGAAACTTCAAAGCTAGTTCTGAGCAATCTTCTAATTTTCTAGTCAACAAAATATGCATATCATTTCTTATAAGAATTATTAGATTTTTTTTTTAAAGTCTCACCAATCTCTTCACCAATCTCTCTAAACTTTGATTTTTCAACAATTTTTTTTTCATAGTATCTCTCTGATCCATCTAAAGAAAAAAGCTCAGCTTCTAATGTTAGTTGGTCACCTTCTATTTTAGAGTGAACACCAACTGCAGTTTCACAATCACCCTCTAAAACTTTTAAAACATTTCGCTCAGAATGTGCCCTTCTGTAGGTTTGATCGTGATTAATCCTTTTTAAAATTGAAATAGCTTCATCATCGTTTTCTCTACACTGAATGGCAATAATTCCTTGTCCAGCACTAGGTATGATTTCTTCGGTTTCAAAAATTTCTGCGATGTATTCGTCAAGTTTTAAAAATCTTATTCCAGCACTTGATAAAAGTATTCCGTCATAAAGTCCATCTTTTAACTTTTTGATTCTTGTATCTACATTTCCTCTTATAAGTTTACAATTAAGATCAGGTCTTTTTTTTTTTATTTGAAACTCTCTACGATAAGAAGAAGTTCCGATTATAGAATTAACATCTAAGTCTTTAATTTTTTTTTTATTAAATGTTATAAGAATTTCCCGTGGATCATTTCTTTCTAGGAACGTGTCAGTTACAAGCCCTTTCGTTTCATTTACTGGCATGTCTTTAAGAGCATGGACAGCAATATCAATTTCTTTTTTAAGAAGTTGTTTTTCAATTTCACTTGAAAATAGACCTTTGCCACCAACATCTGATAATCTTTTGTCTTTAATCTGATCACCTTTTGTTGATATTGGCTTTATATGAAGCTCTTCCTTTTTAAAACTAGCACTTTGAATAATCTTATCTTTTACTTTTTGCGCGTAAAGTATAGCCAACTTGCTTCCTCTTGAACCAATCGTTATTTTTTTTTTCATAAAAATATATTTCTTACTTGTATTGAGATTGTACAATTATTAAAACTTATTTGAATGAGCAAAAAACCCTTAATTCTTGGAATAGAATCGAGTTGCGATGAAACTGCAGCATCTTTAGTTACTGAAAATGAGCAAGGAATACCAATTGTTTTATCTAACATTGTTTCCAGTCAAGAAGATGTTCATAAAGAATTTGGAGGAGTTGTTCCTGAATTAGCAGCAAGATCACACATCGAAAAAATAGATTGGATTGTCAAAAAGGCTATAGATAAAAGTGGAAAAAAAATTAATGATATTGACGCTATAGCCTCTACGGCTGGGCCTGGTTTAATTGTATGTCTATCAGTCGGGTTAAGCTTTGGAAAAACTTTTGCACTTACAACAAACAAACCATTTATTGCTGTTAATCATCTCGAAGGACACGCCTTAAGTCCAAAATTAAATTCTAAACTGGAATACCCATATTTACTTTTACTGATTTCAGGAGGACACTCTCAATTTTTAAGTGTTCAAGCTCTAAGCAAATTTAAACGATTAGGCACAACAATTGATGATGCTTTAGGAGAAGCATTTGATAAAACTGCGAAACTTTTAGAAATAGACTTTCCAGGAGGACGTGAAATTGAAGTTTTGGCTGAAAAAGGAAATCCAGAAAAATTCAAATTGCCTAAACCAATTATAAATAAAGGTGGATGCAATTTATCTTTTGCAGGATTAAAAACTGCTGTGCTTAAAATATCTAAGACAATTAAAAATGATCAAGAGAAATTTGATCTTGCAGCTTCTTTTCAAAAAACAATTGAAGAAATTTTGTATAAGAAAACAATTATGGCCTTTAATGAGTTTGAAAAAATGAATAACCCAAAAGAAAAAAAATTTGTGGTTGCTGGTGGTGTAGCTGCAAATAAAAAAATAAGGGCGATGTTAATGAAATTATGTGAAGAAAAAAATTACCAAAGTATTTTTCCTCCAATAGAATTCTGTGGTGATAACGCGGCAATGATTGCCATGGTTGGTTTAGAAAAATTTAAACTAAAAATATTTAGTGATTTAGACCATCCCGCAAAACCTAGATGGCCATTAGATGAAGACGCTGCATTTCTTAAAGGAGCTGGCGTCCAGTTATAATGAGTTATTGGTTGCTTAAATCTGAACCAGATGTTTGGTCGATTGATCAACAAAAAAAAGCTGGAAATAAAGGAGCCCCTTGGGATGGTGTTAGAAATTATCAAGCCTCAAAAAATTTAAAGAATATGAGAAAAGGAGATCAATGTTTTTTTTACCATTCAAATATTGGAAAAGAAATTGTAGGCATTGTTGAGGTTATTAAAGAAGCTTATTTGGATAAAACTGACAAAACTGGTCGTTTTGTAGCCGTAACAGTTAAATTCATAAAAAAACTTAAAACACCAGTTTCATTAGAAACTATTAAAAAAAACAAGGAATTAAGCCATTTATCATTAATAAGACAAAGTAGACTTTCGGTTATGCCAATAGACTCTAAAAGCTGGAAAATCCTCAATAAGATGAGTAAAATTTAACTATAAAATTAACTTATGCCTAAAAAAAAAAAATCTAAAAATAGAAAAAAAATTAAAAAAAGAACTAAAAGAAAAGTTAAAAAAAAAGGTCTTAAAAATAAGAAAGTAGTTAAAAGAAATACTTTATCTAATAAGAAAAAACAAAATAAAAAAGAAAGCTCATCAGTTTCTGAATTAATAATAAAAACTAAACCTGAATGGATTAAAAGTAGTCTCGCTAATAAAGCCCAATACCTAAAAAAGTATAATGACTCAATAAAAAATAATAACGCCTTCTGGAAAAAAGAGGGAAAAAGAATTACTTGGATAAAACCCTACAAGAAGATTAAAGATGTTAAATATAGTAAAGATGATGTTAGAATTAAATGGTTTGAAGACGGAACTTTAAATGCATCAGCAAACTGTATTGATAGGCATTTAAAAGATAAAAAAGATAAGACTGCTATCATTTGGGTTGGTGATGATCCTAAAGACAATCAAAAAATTTCGTACAAACAATTACATCAAAAAGTATCAAAAGCTGCAAATGGATTAAAAAAACTTGGAATTAAAAAAGGAGATCGAGTTACAATTTATTTGACTATGATACCAGAGTTAGCGGTTTTAATGCTAGCTTGTGCAAGGATTGGTGCAATTCATTCTATCATATTTGGAGGGTTTTCAGCTGAATCTATTTCGGGAAGAGTTAACGATTGTGAGTCAGAGTATATAATTACTGCGGACGAAGGTGTCAGGGGAGGAAAAAAAATACCTCTAAAGGCTACCACTGATGAGGCATTAACAAACTGTCCAAATGTTAAAAAGTGTATTGTTGTTAAAAGAACTGGAAATTACGTATTTTGGGATGATGATAGAGACGTTTGGTATCACGATTTAATCAAGGATGCTCCAGCACACTGCGAACCTGAGGAGATGAATGCAGAAGATCCACTGTTTATACTTTATACTTCAGGCTCGACTGGTAAACCGAAAGGTGTTTTACATACAACTGGCGGATACATGGTCTATGCATCAATGACTCACCAATATATATTTAACTATAAACCCAAAGATATTTATTGGTGCACGGCAGATATTGGATGGGTTACTGGACATAGTTATATTATATATGGACCGCTTTCTAATGGTGCAACAACTATAATGTTTGAAGGTATACCTAATTACCCTGACAGCTCTAGATGGTGGCAAATAGTAGACAAGTATAAAGTAAATACATTTTACACTGCTCCGACTGCTATTAGAGCATTAATGAGAGAGGGTAGTGATCCAGTAAATAAAACATCAAGAAAATCCTTAAAATTATTGGGTACTGTTGGAGAACCAATAAACCCTGAAGCTTGGATGTGGTATTACAAGACAGTTGGAAATTCAAAATGTCCAATAGTTGACACTTGGTGGCAAACTGAAACAGGAGGAATACTTATCGCACCTCAGACAGGAGCTATTCCACTCAAACCTGGTTCTGCAACCAAACCTTTTTATGGAATAAAACCATGCTTAGTGGACAAAGATGGGAAAGAAATAAAAGGAGCAGGAGAAGGTAGACTTTGTATTTCTCAATCTTGGCCAGGACAAATGAGAACAGTTTATGGGGATCATCAAAGATTTATTGACACTTACTTTTCTCAATTCAATGGTAAATACTTTACTGGAGATGGATGTCGGAGAGATAAAGATGGTTATTATTGGATAACTGGAAGAGTGGATGATGTTATTATTGTATCAGGTCACAATCTTGGAACGGCGGAAATTGAAAGTGCTTTTGTTGCTCATCCAAAAGTTGCCGAGGCAGCCGTGGTTGGTTATCCTCATGACATAAAGGGTAATGGACTTTATTGTTATGTTACACTTAATGCTGGAGAGACTGAAACAGGTGATCTTGAAAGGGAGTTAAAACTATGGGTCAGAAAACAAATTGGGCCATTGGCAACACCTGATCTTATACAATTTACTCCAGGCTTACCAAAAACTAGATCGGGTAAAATTATGAGAAGAATATTAAGAAAAATTGCGGCCAATGAACATGGGCAATTAGGTGATACAACCACTTTAGCAGATCCTAATGTTGTTAATAGTTTAGTTGAGAACAGAAAAAATAATTAAAAGTTTATTCTTTCTTGAAATTCTTTTTTAACAGTATCCCATTTTAAGATAACTGAATTTAAAACAATTTTTCTATCCAAAGTTTTTAATTCTTCCGCGATAGGTGCCCATTTATACAAAGATAAGGCGCTTGGGTTAAATGGAAGTTCATTATAATAATTATCCCAATTTATATTATGTAATCTTTCACTAAAATTATTTTTTGCGCTGTCTATAATATTAAGTGGCATCTTGTTAGAAATTTCATCATCTAAGATTTTTATAAATATCTCTTTAGATTTTTCAACATCCTCATAGTTAAAATTATTTTTAAGGTATGAAAAAGTATAAAAAGTAAGATCTTGCAGAGCAACTGAGTAAATGTTCCATTTTGCCAAGTTAACTGATGACATAAATTCATCATTTTCAAAATGAAGAACATAGCGTGTTCCCATTCTAGTTTTCAAATATCCATAAAGTGTAACTTGGGTTACCCAAGCTGACTTCGATTGAATAAATTCCTCCAGATCATCGAGACTCTTAATCTTTTTTTTTGGAATGAAAGCTTTAAAAAGAGCAAACAAGTAAATTTTAAAATCTCTCAATGTGAGATCTCTCCAAGTAAGCTTATATTTACCCATAAAATTAGATATTTTTATTATATATATCCCAAAAATAGCGGGATTTTGAACAATTTTAACACTTTAAATCTCTTTGATAATGGTTATGGTTTTGAGCAGTTATAACTAATAAGAGAGAGGTATAAATGTCAAAACAAGAACAACACTGGGAAAAATCCAAGGGTTTGCTAATGATGACTTTAGCAATTTGGTTTGTATTCTCAATTGGCATCTTCCTTTTCGGAGCAGAAATGAACGAAGTCACGGGACCATTCGGTTACCCATTGACTTATTGGTTCACATGTCAGGGATCTCTTGGAATATTCGTAATACTAATTTTTTGGTTTGCAAATAGACAAGAAAAAATTGACGAAGAGTTCGGCTTCAGTGAAAAAGGAGATGACTAATGATTAAAGGTAATTTTATAGACAATCTACCTAAAGTTTATGGAATATATACAGGAGGTTTCCTGGCTTTCATAATCATTATGTCGATTGCCGAGCAGATGGGCGTGACTGCAAAAACAATTGGAATTTGTTTCGTTGCTTTTACAGTGGCCATCTACGCTATAATTGGTTATCTATCACGTACAGCTCAAGCTGATGCGTATTACGTAGCTGGAAGACAAGTACCAACTGTGTTCAATGGAATGGCAACTGCAGCAGACTGGATGTCTGGTGCATCATTCGTTGCAATGGCAGGTGGTATTTATTTTAAAGGTTACGGTTATATGGCACTGCTTGTAGGTTGGACTGGTGGATATGTATTAGTCGCATCACTATTAGCACCTTACCTAAGAAAATTTGGCTGTTACACAGTTCCAGATTTTATTGGTACAAGATACGGTGGTAACTTAAGTAGATTTATGGCAGTGGTAGTTTTAACTGTTGCTTCATTTACTTATGTGACTGCACAAATTAACGCCACAGGTACAATTGCATCTGTTGCACTTGATATTCCATTCCAATACGCTGTATACGTTGGACTTATAAGTATCTTACTTTGTTCAATGCTTGGCGGTATGAGAGGAGTAACTTGGACACAGGTAGCTCAATATATCGTACTAATCATAGCTTACTTATTACCAGTATTCTGGATCAGTAATAAAATGGGTGCGGGTTTCTTCCCTCACTTCATGTTAGCTGATGAAGTTTCTAGAATAGCTGAATTAGAGGCTCAGTTTGGTTTTGTGAAAAACACTGCTGAAAATCTAAAAGAAGTTCCAAAAGGTTTGGCTGGAATAACTAAAGCTCACTCAGCGGTGAACGCAACACCTTGGGCATTTATTTCATTAGCGTTAGCGATGATGATGGGAACAGCTTCATTGCCCCACGTTATGATGAGATATTTTACTACCCCAAGTGTAAAAGCAGCTAGAAAATCAGTAGGTTGGTCATTATTCTTTATCTTCCTACTTTATTCTTCTGCTCCAATGTTAGCGACACTATCTAAGTTGTCATTGATTGATCCGTCACTACCAACAGGTATTATCGGTAAATCAATTTCGGAAGTTCAGGCGATAGATTGGTATCAAAACTGGAACCAAGCAAACTTAATGTTTGTAAGCGACTTTAACGGAAATGGAACACTTGAATTAAATGAGTTTTTCATGGGTGGTAAAGCCGTTGTGTTAGCAACTCCAGAAATAGCTGGATTACCATATGTAATCTCAGGTCTAGTTGCTGCTGGAGGTATGGCTGCTGCCATGTCAACAGCTGATGGTTTGATTTTAGCAATTGCAAACGCAATCTCACACGATGTTTACTATAAGATCATCGATCCAAAAGCTGAGACTGCGAAGAGACTGGTTGTTGCAAGGGTACTACTTGTAGTAATTGGTTTTGCAGGGGCAACAATCGCAGCTCTTGAGATCCAAGGTATTTTAGGTTCAGTAATCTGGGCTTTTGACTTTGCAATGTCAGGACTATTCTTCCCACTAGTACTTGGTGTATGGTGGAAGAGAGCTAACAAAGAAGGTGCTGTTGCTGGTATGGCTTTAGGATTAATTTCTGGTGCGGCTTACCTAGTTTGGGTAAGAACAGGTGGAAGTGGATTCTTAGGTATTACACAGTTAACATTTGGTATCTTTGGTTCAGCTGTCAGCTTAGTAGCTATGGTTGTAGTCAGTTTGATGACACAAGCACCTAACGCTGCGACGCAGAAAATGGTTGATGAGGTTCGTGTACCAGCTGGTAAATCGATCCTTGGCAAACAACACTAAATAAATAATCTTTAATAAAGGGGCGATTAATTTCGCCCCTTTTAATTTCAATCTTTTTCAAATATAAATTTCTTAATGTCGGCTAACTTTCATCCTTTGGTATATATAATTGATTATATCCTGGGGGTAATCATGTGGACTTTAATTGGAAGAGTTGCAATGAATATTTTTCAAAAAGAAGATTCTCAATTTTTTTTTATGAGAGTTTTTGTTAAATTTACCAACCCTCTTATTAACTTCTTTAAGCCTATAACTCCGTCTTTTATAATTCAACCAATTATTCCCCTTTACGTTGCCTGGTTTTTTTTCATGATAAGGTTTTACTTTATGCCTTGGATTTTAGGATACTCAGTAATGGGTATGCTATCATTTCCGTTGGAAAGTGAGATTTCAAGACAAATTTATCAATTTTTTAATTAAATTAGATTTTAAAATTTGGTACTAGTTAGTTAACTAATCTATGAAAAAAATACAAATTTCACCTTCAATTTTATCTGCAGATTTCAGCCAATTAGGAAAAGAAATCAAAAAATTGGAAGATGCAGGAGCGGATATGATTCACGTTGATGTAATGGATGGGCACTTTGTACCCAATTTGACTATCGGACCTCCTGTAATTAAGGCACTGAAAAAAAATTCATTACTACCCTTTGATGTTCACTTAATGATCTCACCAGTCCATAAATATATTGAGAGCTATGCAAATGCAGGTGCAGACATTATAACCATTCATCCAGAGGCAACTAATGATCTTTTAGAATCAATAGATAAAATTAAAGAATTTAAGAAAAAGGTAGGTATATCACTAAATCCCGAGACAAAAATTGAAATTGTAGAGAAAGTTTTAGATCAAATAGATTTAATCTTAATAATGAGTGTGAATCCAGGTTTTGGGGGACAAAAATTCATGCCTGAAGTTTTGAATAAGGTAAAAAAATTAGATGAAATTCGAAAAAATTTAAAATTGAATTTTGTTATTGAAATAGATGGTGGGATTAATTTCGAAAATTCAAAACTAGCAATTAAATCTGGGGTAGATATTTTAGTTTCGGGGACTACTATTTTTAAAAATAATAATGGAGATATCAAAAAAAATATCGATTTATTAAGATCGATTTAATTATTAATCTAAATTAATTTGATTGGGATATGTTTGATATTATAAAGCAGATTTATCTTAATTCCATATTTTATGACAAAAAAATATCATCTAAAGTAACAAGCGATTTAAAATATAAACCTAGTTCATATTTACTATCTTCTATTGTTAAAATTAGAACAAAAAAATTTAATATTAAAAATTTTTTATACGATAATTTCTGGACAAATAAAAAATTAAATCAAATACAGTTGCAAAAAATGAGCAATTTTTATTGGCTTTTTAGTCTCGATTTAAAGTCCTCAAGTGAGTCTGTTCAGATGGTGATAAAAAATTGGATAGAGAAAAATTACAAATACAACTCTAAAAATTGGGATTTTGAAACAACATCAAAAAGAATTATATCTTGGTTATCTAGTACACAGCTTACTTGCGATAATAGTATTAATCAGTATCAAAAAGATTTTGACTCAGTTATACATAAACAAACTTTTCACTTAATCAATCAAATTGATGGAGAGAGAAAACTTAAGAATAAACTTAGAGGTGTGGCAGCAATTATTCTTGTAGGTCTATCTTATAAAAATGAAAAAAACTTTACTTCAAAAGGTTTGGAATATCTTAAAAAAATTATTAAACATACGTTTGATAATAATGGTTTTTTGAAATCAAGAAATATCAAATCATCCATTTTTTTTCTTAAGTATCTAATACTTATAAGAGAGTGGTTTAAAGAGTCTCAATCTGAGATACCTAATTTTATTGATGAAAATATTTTTAATCTTGGACAATCCTATGCTTTTTTTTGGAAAAATTTAAAATTTGATCCTTTGTTTAACGGGAATAACAATTCTGATAATCAGGAATTTGATAATTATTTAAAAAGACTTGGTTATTCATTTAAAAATAATGATTATGAATTTTCAAATTATGTAAGTTTAAAAGATAAAAAAACTAATTTGATAATAGATGTTGGCTCATCACCGAATAAAAAATTTTCAGAAGAGTACCAAGCTGGTGCTCTTTCATTTGAATTTGTTTCAAATGGAAAAAAAATATTTACTAATTCGGGTTATTATGATGAGGCAAATACTAAATTCAAAAAAATTTCAAGATCCTCGGCAATGCACAATGTTTTGATTGTTGATGATAACTCTTCTTGTAAGTTTATCAAAAATTCAATATCTAAATTTGAAATTAAAGATGGATTAAAAACTCTTAAAAAGAGTGTTAGCTTTAAGAAAGACGAATGGAAGGTAGTAGCTTCCCATGATGGTTATTTAAAAAAATATAACTTAATCTACGAAAGAGAGATTCAATTTTTTCCAAAAATTAATAAGCTTGTAGGAATTGATAAGCTATATTCTAAAAAATTAATTCCTAATATAAAATTTGATATAAGATTTCATTTAGATCCACTTGCAAAAATAATGAAAACACAAGACCAGAAATCAATTCTGATCGAGATTGAAAATGAAGGATGGCGATTTATTTGTGATAATCATCATATTGATATTGATAATGGTTTGTATTTCGGTAATAAAAATACTTATATTGAAAATCAAAATATATTTATCTCTGGAATAAAAAATGAAGAAAATATCAGTATTAAGTGGGAATTGAATAAAATATAATGAGCAAAATTAGAAAGGCTATAATTTCTGTATCTAATAAAAAGGGTTTAAAGTCACTTGTATATGCTTTAGCAAAATATAAGATCGATATTATAAGTTCTGGAGGAACTTATAAAAAAATAAAAAGACTTGGGTTTAAATGTATTGAGCTCTCAAAGTTTACAAACACACCTGAAATTTTAAATGGAAGAGTTAAAACGCTTCATCCAAAAATTTATGGGGGTATTTTAAATAAAAGACAAAATAAAAAACACTACAAAGAAATAAAATTAAATAATTATGAAAATATAGATTTAGTAGTTGCTAACTTTTACCCTTTTGAAGATACTTTATTAAATAAAGCAAATCACAACAAAGTTATAGAAAATATAGATATTGGGGGTCCGACTATGGTGAGAGCGGCAGCAAAAAATTATAATGACGTAGCTGTTATTTGCAACCCTAATCAATATCAGCGGTTCATAAATGAATTAAAAACCAACAAAGGATCTACAAGTTTAAGTTTTAGGGAAAGATTAGCAGAAGAGGCGTTTATGGAAACTGCTTATTACGAGTCAAACATTTTCAAATATTTTAATGAAAAATCTGATAATAGTTTTCCACAAAAAAATATATTTTCTGGTAAATTAATTAGTCTAACGAGATATGGTGAAAATCCGCATCAAAAAGCAGCGATTTATTCCAAAAATAACCATCGTGATATCGTTCAGTTAAGTGGTAAGGACTTAAGCTACAATAATTACAATGATCTTTATTCTGCATTAAGTACCACAAAATTATTACCTAATAACAGAGGGGTAGCAATAATAAAGCACGCTAATCCTTGTGGAGTTTCAATTAATCAAAATAAAGTAAAATCTTTTACAGAAGCTTTAGAAAGTGACCCCATAAGCGCTTTTGGGGGGATTGTTTCATGCAACTTTAAAATGAATATAAATTTAGCAAAAGAAATCAATAAGATCTATTTTGAAATAATAATGGCGAAAGGTTTCGATAAGAAGTCTATAAATCTTTTAAAAAAGAAAAAAAATTTAAGAATAATTGATAGTTCAAATTTTGAAGGTAAAAGCAAATTTAGCTTCACAAGTAGATATAATTCAATTTTGATACAAAATGTTGATAATAAAAATTTCTCAAAAAAAGATTTTAAAGTTGTATCTAAACGAAAACCAAACATTGAAACTTTAAATAAACTTATTTTTGCGTTTAATGTTTGTCGTAATGTAAAGTCAAATGCAATAGTAATTACTAACAACTATAAAACAATTGGAATAGGATCAGGACAACCAAGTAGATTAGATAGTTGTCAGATTGCAATTAATAAAATGAAAAAATTTCAAAGCTTAGAAAAAAATAAGGAATTGTTTGCGGCATCAGATGCTTTTTTTCCTTTTGTCGATGGGATAGAAAAATTAGTTCAATCTGGAGTTTCTGCAGTTATTCAACCATCAGGATCAAAAAATGATAAAGAAATAATTAAATTTGCAAATCAAACAAAAACTATTTTGGTGTTTTCTAAAACAAGACATTTTAATCATTAATCATCAAATTTTATCAATTTTAGCTGCTAAAATAAAATCACTTTCTGCCAAACCTTTTATGGAATGCGTAAAAATTTTTATCTTTGCGTATCCCCAACCAAACCATAAGTCGGGATGATGCCCTTCTTCTTCAGCAATTTTTCCAACGTTGTTCACAAATTCTTGACTTTGTAAAAAATCATCAAATTTAAAACTTTTTAGTAAGTGGAACCCATCAATTTTATCTTCAACTACTTTCCACCCATCTATTTGTTTTAAATATTTGTGTATTTCTTCAATGTTAAAGGGAGGAATATTTCCCTCACAAGGCACACATTTTTTATTTGCTAAATCACTCATAATCAAACTAATTTATGGAGCGGGCAAAGGGGGTCGAACCCTCGACCTTCTCGTTGGCAACGAGACGCTCTACCACTGAGCTATGCCCGCTTATTTAAATTATTATAGATAGCGGTTTTTAGAAATGCAAGTAATATTAAGATTTATTATACTCAATACTAACAGTACAACTCAATTATCCTCTCTTTTTAAAAATTTAAAAAAATTTAAAAAACTTACAAAATAATTTTTGTTATAGAAAATTAAATTAGTTTTTTTTGGGCTTCGAATTAATATAATGTGTTTTTACTATGAGTAATATAATTAAACAAAGATTTAAACATGGAATTTTTTCATATTACTCAAACGATCAATATATTGGAAAAAGTTTATCAGAATATGGAGAATGGTCTGAAGCAGAGGTAACTTTACTAAAACAAATAATTCCTATTAATGAAAATATAATTGAGGTGGGTTCAAACATTGGAACTCATACAATACCATTAGCAAAACACGTTTCAAATGGTGGTTTAGTATATGCAATTGAGCCACAATTTCAAAATCACAAATTACTTGTGAAGAACATTGAAGATAATGAACTAAATAATGTTAAAGTTCTAAAGATAGCAATATCTTCAAAAGAAGGTAAAGCATATATGAATACTTTTGATGAAAATATGACAAGTAATTATGGGGATGCTAGAATATTTAATTCTAATTTTACTGGGGCCGAAAGTGTACCTCTTAAGACTTTAGATCAATTATTCTATGATGATGTTGAGGAGAAAAAACCAATAAAATTGATAAAGTGTGATGCGCAAGGTCAAGAGCTTAATATAATCTTAGGATCAAAAAAAATTATAAACGTGTATAAGCCCTACCTTTATTTAGAAAATGATGACATTAATACTTCTAAATCTCTAATAGAAGAAATAAGATATTTGGGATACAAAATGTTTTGGCATTTGCCACCATTATATAATCCAGTTAATTTTTTTAAGAATTCTAAAAATATTTTTCCTAAAATAATATCTTGTAATATATTTTGTATTCCTAATGTTTCGAAAATAAAGCTTAACGAACTTTGGAAAAAATTAGAAATTACAGACAGTAACTATCATCCTCTAAAAAAAATTATATAAGCTCACGAATGACAATTTTTGTATCCAACTAGATTCAATGCGTCAATAAGCCAGAGTTAGATTAAATTAGTAAGTAACATTGTGGAGAGCACAACAAATAATACCTCATTGGCCATGAGAAATTTTGTCAGTAAGCTGTACCCACACATGAAACTCTACATTATGCTAATTTTATTTATTCAATAAATATTATGTATGATATACTTAAATAAATGAAAAAAGATGATTTACCAAAAAAGATTGCCGTATTTCCATTGAGTAATTTTATAGTTTTCCCGAAAACAACAGTACCACTAAATATTTTTGAGCCAAGGTATATAGATATGATTAATGATTGTATGAAATCTAATAAACTAATAGGCATGATACAGCCAAAAATTTTAAAAAATGAGAATATAGATTCACCTGAATTATATAAAATTGGCTGTATGGGTAAAATTATAAACTCACAAAAAACTGATGATGGAAGATATCTAATAGAACTTAGAGGTCTAATTCGATTTGACATAATAAGTGAAATTACATCAAAAAAAAAATATCGTGAATTTGAGATTAGTTTTGATGAATTTTATGATGATCTATCAGACCAAAAAGAAAATTTAAAATTTTCTGATTTAAAATTAATCTTTAAAGATTTAAAAAAACTTTTTGAAAAAAGAGGATTTATAATAAATTGGAAGGCCTTAGAAAATCAAAGTTTAAATGAGACAATAAATGCATTGGCTATGGCATCACCATTTACTTTAGAAGAAAAACAAGTCTTATTGGAAACGAAAAATTTAGATTCAAGAAAATCTAAAATAGCAGATATTTTAACAACATATACTTTTGATCAATTCAACAATACAACTATTCAATAAAGAATAAAATTTAGCAGCTAGCTAATATTTATTTATTAAAATAAAAAACCATTATCAGCAATTTTAATAAACCTTTTATTTAAACTAGAATTTTTTCCTAGAAATTTTACGGCTTTACTGAAAATCTTACTCTTTGTCTTTCTCTCAAAATTAAAAAACTCATAAATAAAATCAATCCCGTTTGAAAAAATAAAATTGATATGTTTTGATTTTTTTTCGAATTCATCATTTACTGACTCATCTAAGGGAAGGCCTAAATTTAATTTCCTCTGAATAACTTCAGATAAAATCTTTATATCTCTTAAAGTCATATTAAAACCTTGTCCAGCAAGTGGGTGAATCCTATGCAGCAAATCTCCGAATGCTAAGATGTTACCATGATAATAATTTCTTAAGTTCGACATTTTAAGTTCAAATCGTGACGAGTTATTGATTTTTAAAATATTATATGATTTGTTATGAAATCTAATTACATCTTTTAAATTAATTTCTTGAGTCCCTTTCACGGAATACACTACCGATGTTTCAAATTCAGAAACTGGTAAAAAGGCTAATGGGCCTTTCGATGTGAAAATTTGAATTGCTTTGTTATTAGTGATTTTTGAGTGCTTTATAAGTGTTGTATAAGCATAATTGTCGTAATTCTTTGTGATTTTTTTAAAAAAAAATTTTTTAGTTATAAAGTTCGAGGGGTCACAATTTATAATTAAGTTATATTCTTTTTCGTAT